>ONNS01000029.1 GCA_900319275.1 uncultured Eubacteriales bacterium | reverse complement strand
TGGGATACCTCCTTCCCAGACTAAATTCTACCGCATTTCCCTTCCCAAACTAAATTCCATTTTATTTTCCACTGTGGAATTTACTTTGGGAATTCACTTCGGCAAAAAAAGAGGGGAAAGCGCGCATGCTTTGTTGACAGAAACCGCAACGGGTGGTAATATTATTTCTGTACCTTTTTTAACAGTTTGTAACCGATTGTTATAACCAAGAGGAAGACCATCGGTTTTCTGCGGAAGGACAGTATTCATCACTGGAGGAAATCATGAAGCACAACCGGGTTTTATCCGTTCTGCTGGCAGTTGTCATGCTTGCCCTGGTGGGGGCCGCTGCCCCGACGGCCGCGGCGGCCGGCGGGAAAACAACGGTCTATGACGGTGTAGACTATGCTTTGGTATATGATTACAGCTACTATACACGGACGCGCCCCGAGCTTGTCAGTGCTTTTGGCGAGAACGGCGACGCAGTGCTCGCCTATTTTGTCGAGTACGGCATGGAAAGGGGCGATCAGGCGATCTCATCCTTCAATGTGAACGCCTATCGCAACCGTTACTCCGATCTGCGCGAGATGTACGGGGAGGAGCTGCGCCGCTACTATCTGCATTTTATTTTCTCCGGCTCGTCCGAAGGGAGACTGGGTCTCGGCGCAGAATCGCTGCTCGATATCCGCACAACGCTCGACGGGATCGACTATGCACCGGTGTATAATTACAGTTATTATACATCAGCGCATCCCGAGCTGATCACGCTCTACGGGGCCGACGATGTGGCGATCCTGCGCCACTTTGTCAACTACGGCATGAAGCTCGGCCATCAGGCCTGCGAGAATTTCAATGTGCGCGCCTACCGCGCCCAGAACCGGGATCTGCGCGCGCAGTATAAGAACGACCTGAAGAGCTATTATATGCACTATATCTATGTCGGACGCTCCGCCGGACTGCCGGCGACCGGCACCGAGTCGATCACAGTGCCCGTCACAGTCTATAAGAATACGGACTTTTCGGCGGTTTATGACTATGCCTATTACATGCAGCAGTATCCCGCGCTCGCCGAACGCTTTGCGGACGACGATGTGGCCGCGCTGGAGTATTTCGTCACGACAGGCATGACAAAGGACGAGATCGCGCGGGAGGATTATGACGAGGCGCTCTATCTCGAGCTGCGCGAGCAGTTCCATAAGGGCTACAATAAGGCCGCGGCTGTCCTCGACGAGATCGGCTGGGATCTCGAGGCCGCTTTCCGCTGGTCCGCCGGACTGACCTATGATCGCCACGATCAGACCATGCCGCGCAAACCTGACGAGGGCATTATCGCCTTTGCCGACTTCGGCTTCGACAAGGGCAAGGGCAACTGCTATGTGATGGCCGCCACCTTCTGCGAGATGGCGCGCCTGCTGGGCTATGACGCCCGTCAGATCAGCGGCTTTGTACCGGTCGGCGATCAGAGCGCCGGAGTGAATTACGGGCCGCACTCCTGGGTTGAAATCGATATCGACGAAACTACGTATGTGTTTGACCCCGACTTCACAAACGAGACGGGCAACAACGGCTTTATGATCACTTACGGCCAGAGCGGCACCTGGAGGTACAACATCAAGGAGGAAATGCACGAGTGATGAACAGGCAAAGAGTTTTATCGCTGCTGCTGTCCTTGCTGATCCTCCTCTCACTCGGCGGCTGTGCCGCGCCGCAGGGAACTGCTCCTGCTGCCGGCCGTGAGACGCATCTGCGCCTGAGAAACGGCACCGGTTGGGACGTTATTGCGCTCTCCCTGTGCGAGATCAGCGCCAATACGGGCTACAAGAAGAACCTGCTGGTGCGGGATTATGTGCTGCGAAGCGGCACCTGGATCGATATCTATTATCCGCACACGGCTGCGACGGCGAATGATGCTGTGAGCGAGGCCAATACCGCGGTTCTGGACGACCGGGGTGAGAAGAGCCCCGTGCTGCAGCCGGAATACCGCATGCTGGTGGTGCTGTCCGACGGGCGCTATTTTGAACTGTCGAAGTTTCCGATGGACGATATGAGCGAGGGAACGCTGCTGCTGGAAGAGGGCGTGGGCTATCTGAGCTATCAGTCGCTCTCGACAAGGCAGCAGGTATCCACCAAAGGGGCCGAGCACGCTACGATCTCCATGTTTGGCAAAGCGGAGGTCGATCTCTCCGCGCTGCTGCCGGGTACCGCTTCCGGGATCAACGCCGGGGAAACGGCAGATCCGAACGCCGCACCCACACCGACACCCAAGCCGGCGATACGCCCGATAGAAGCCCTCGACGAGGAAGAAGAGGGCATGGACCCCAATGAGGGCTGCCTCACCGACGGACTGTTCTACTGAGGGAGGATGGACGATGCGACAGGAACGCTATCCCTATTTGTCCTGGCTGCGGGTGCTGGGCTGCCTCGGCGTTGTTGTACTGCACAGCTTTTACGGCAGCATCGGCAGCTACGGCGAGGGCTCTACCCCGATGCTGCTCGGTATGACGGTGCGCAGCTGCATGATGTGGGCGGTGCCGGTGTTTGTGATGGTCTCCGGGGCGCTGCTCCTGGATCCGGAGCGCGAGATCACGATCGGCAAGGTCTTCAAAAAATATGTCATGCGGATGCTGCTGGCGCTGCTGCTCTGCTCGGTGCTGTTTTATCTGTTTGACCGCTATCTGGTCGGCAGCACAACGCCGCCGCTGGAGGCGCTGCTGAAGGTATATACCGGTGGAGGCTGGTCCCATCTGTGGTATCTGTATCTGATGATCGCGCTGTATCTGCTGCTGCCGGCCTATCGCCCGGTTGCGGCCTATGCCGAGGATAAAGAGATCCGCTATCTGCTGGCCGTGTACACGCTGTTTCTGTGTGTGCTTCCGCTGATCAACACACTGACGGGCACAAAGGCGGCCTTCTATATCTGCACCTATACGGTCTATCCGCTGTACTTTTTCCTGGGCTGGGCGCTCCACAGCGGCAGTCTGAGGATCCATCCCGCCGTCGCGGCGCTGCTGTTTCTGCTCGGCACGGCTCTGCTTGGTGTCGGCGGTTACGCGGCCTATCTCTATGCGATCGCACCGCTCAAGAAGCTGCTGAACAATTATGCGTTTCTGCCGGTGCTGATGCAGTCGGTTGGCCTGTTTGCCCTGGTGGGCAATATTGACCCCCGCGGCTCTCGCTTTCTGGAAGGTCTGGATCGGCTGACCTTTGGGACCTATCTGCTGCACATGGCGGCGCTGAAGGCGGTGCTGGTGGTGCTGGGCTTTGACCCCTATCGGTACGGCGGGGCGCCGGCTGTCCTGGGGCTGTGCCTGGCGGTATTTCTCGTTTCCCTGATCGTCACCTGGATTTTGAAGCTGATACCGGGATTGAAAAAGTTGCTGTAACATACGAGGACTGGAGGCAACCATGAAGAGAGTATTCGCCGCGGCTGTGGTACTTTTGATGATACTGACGCTGGCGGCTTGCGACGCAAAACTGGAGCCCCTGCCGGAGAGGTGGGAGTACTTTACAGCCGAGCCGACTCCCGAGCCTACGCCGGAGCCTACCCCCGAGCCTACCCCCGAACTGACCCCCGAGCCTACCCCCGAACCGACGCCCGAGCCGACACCGGAACCCACGCCGGAGCCGACGCCCGAGCCTACCCCGGAGCCGACGCCCGAGCCGACACCGGAACCGACGCCCGAGCCTACCCCGGAACCCACGCCGCGGCCGACGGCCCGCCCGGCCCCGACGCTTGACCCCAATTCGGCGGTCATCAAGCAGCCGACCGATGAGGAGATCCTCACCAACGGCAAAGCGACCTTCGTCGCCATGGCGTCCGGCTGTGCCTCAACCCACTGGCAGCTGTGCGAAAATCCCGAGCCCACCGAGGGCGAGCGGATCGTGCCTCTCGAGAACGCCATGGACGAGTTCCCCGGCGTTGTGGTAGAGAACATCTATTCCTTTACGATGTCACTGCACCATGTGCCTCTTGAACTCAACGGCTGGTACATTCAGGCGGTCTTTAATCTGCTTGACGGAAGCGTGATCACGAGCGCGCGTGCGCGGATCATTCTGACGGATGCGCCCTGATGTAGGTTGATATAAAAAAGCCCGAAGCTTTCCCGCTTCGGGCTTTTCTATATCATACTATCCCCGTATCAAATAGGAGTGTTATTGAAGAACGCAGCCGATCGGACGGACGGCGGCACGCTCGGTCAGCCGGAGCTCGTCGCTGAGAGTGGGGAAGCGGGTGGCGTCAAAGCTCTCGAAGAAGATCACTGCGTCTGCATCGGCAAGCTTCATCCGCTCACGGATATCAACCAGGTCGGATACGGGCACGAACTTCACGCCGCTCAGACGCTCGCCCAGCGCATCGGCCAGGGCCTGTTTATCGGCTGTAGAGGCGGCACCGGAGATCAGCACCGTGTGGAGCTCGCCGCCATAGAGCTGCAGGTTGCCGGCAGCCAGATCATAGACAGCACCGCTCTCGCTCTCCTCCACCAGCATACGGTCGGTGCGGCGCAGCCAGCGGTCAAAGGGTCCGCGCCGGCGGTAGACAGCGGACGGGGCCGAGCGGAATGCCGCAAGAAGGAGAAGGCGGTAGTGCTGCTGGAAACGGATCTCGGTCAGCGGACGCTCGGAGAAGAGATAGCGCAGGCAGAGCAGCAGACCGTAGAGGATAAACAGTGCCACGGCTCCGATGACAGCCGATTTGACGCCGTCCTTGAGCGCCGCGGACTGTGCGCTGCCGCCCGAGACAGTCGGGATATTCATAGACAAGAGCCTGGAGAAATAGGCATTGCGGAGAGACGGCAGATCGTAAAGACGAAGCCGCTGCTCCAATTGTGTGTCCATCAGCGCACTGTCGTTGACGACGCCGATCGTGCGGTTGAGCGTCGAGAGCGTGTGCGGTGCCACAGACAGACGGAACTGGGATTGCAGCGCGGTCATCTCGGAGAGCATGGCGTCCATCAGCTGCTCAGCCAGGTCCGGCTCGGCGGCGATGGCGCGCAGTTCAAGCACCGAGGAGGGTACATTGAGTTTTCCCCTTGTGTAGTCGTCGGTGAACGGGAACTGATAGTCGTTCCAGCGGCGAATGCGGTCGCGGATATTGTCATTGTCCGTCGCTTTGATCTCCCCGTTGATGGAGACGGAGATCAACTCACGCAGGTATTCGCCCTTCGTGGAGAGCGAGTCGGCCAGCTCGTCGAGATAGGCGCCGTTGAGCAGAGCGCTGCGGTAGGCTGACAGCAGATTCCCGACAGCGGTCAGGTCGTCGGCATCGGTCGGCAGGATGACGATGGTTGCGGTGGCTGTTGCAACGGCCTCGGGGTCGATCCGCATCAGAAGGGAGTGATCCACATAGTCAGAGATTTGCGCGCTCTTGCGATCGATCGCCTGGATGGCAGCGACCCGGCGCAGGTAATCGAGGTGGTTATACTCGTCGTCGCTCAGCGCCTCGCCGTTGTCGGCCATGGAGAGGTACTCATCATAGTTGTGCGACAGCAGCTCGCGGTTATAGAGCTCCTCACGGTAGGCGGATATACCGTGAAGCAGACCAAACAGCAAACCGCCAACCAGCATCAGTATGAGCGCGCTGCGCCAGTGCTGGAAGCAATAGACCAGCAGATCCTTGACATTGTATGCAAGTTCATCGCGCGGAACGATGGACTTGGAAGGATGAGAATTCATCATAAGCTGCTCCTTTGGATAAATACATGTCATAAAACATATTTATGCTATCACAGAAAGGGAACGATTGCAAGTGTTTTCCATGCTGTATGGATCAGGGAAGACAGAATGCCCCCCGCCGATCAATTCGGCGGGGGGCTTGGATATTGAATTGATCAGCCGATTTTCAGCGTCTCCCACAGCGTGGTGATATAGCTCAGCGTCTCGTTGTCGAGATTCTGGTAGGCGTAGGTGTTGTAGAGCTCGGAGAAGTTTTCGATGCCCGGATAGAGGATGGCCATGGTCTCCTCGCCGAGATCCTCCTGATAGCCCGCGTCCTCGTAGACGAGGGAGTTCGGGGAGGCGTAGTAGGTGTACTCAGCATTGGCGATCGCGGGCTCGGCGGAGAGCATGAAGTTGATGAAGCACTCGGCCAGATCCTTCTGCTGGCAGCAGTTCGGGATGCACATCGCATCGACATAGTAGTTGGTGCGCTCGGGGTAGTAGAAGCACAGATCCACGCCATCGGCCTCGGCGTCGAGCATCGTGAAGTAGTCGCCCGCGTAGTAGGCGCCGACAGCGGCCTCACCGCTCTCCATCATGTTGTAGATCTCGTCCATCACGTAGCTCTGCACCAGGGGCTTCTGGGTCTGCAGCTCGGCGAGCGCCTGATCCCAGACGGCATGGTCGGTCGTATTCACGTCGAGGTCGAGCTTGTACATGGCCGTGCCGAAAGCGTCGCGGGAGTTGTTGAACTGCAGGATCTGTCCGGCGTACTTGCTGTTCCACATCAGATCCCAGTCGCCGACGTCCGCTTCATCGACAGCGGCGGCGTTATAGATCACGCCCACGATGCCATAGGTGTAGGGCACCGTGTACTGGTTGTCGGGGTCATAGTAGAGATTGCGGAAGCTCTCGTTGATATACTGGTAGTTGGGGATGTTGTCAAAGTTCAGCGGCAGCAGCATGTTTTCGTCGCGCATACGGGCGATCATATAGTCCGAGGGGATAATGACGTCGTAGCTGACAGCGCCGCTCGAGAGCTTGGCATACATGTCCTCGTTGCTGGCGTAGGTGGTGTAATTGACGCGGACCTTCTTGCCAAATTCCTTCTGGTAGTATTCCTCGAAGGCTTTCACGGTGTCGAGCGAGCCTTCGGAGCCGTCGGAAATATATTCGCCCCAGTTGTAGACGTTGAGCGTCAGCGTCTCGTTTGACGAGCCGCAGCCGGTCAGCACGGCGAGGGAGAGCAGCATCGCAGCTGCCGCAAGCAGGGCGAGCAGTTTCTTTTTCATGGGTTTTCCTCCTGTAATAATAGTAAGCGGGGATTTCAGTGGGCGCCGTTGCCGGACATATACTGAAAACCGATAGAAAAAAGGCAAAGAATGTCTTGTTTTTATTGGGTACCAGTATTACGACGGCGCTTGGCGTCCTGCACGTCGGTGGCCGTGTTGGCGTCCATCAGATTGGTGATGAGCAGCATGGCCAGTATTACAAAGAAGATCAGCGTCGCCAGAGCGTACATCTTCGGCGTCACGGTCTTTTTTGTCATGTTGTAAATGCGGATCGGCAGGGTCTGGAAGCCGTTGCCGCTGGTGAAGTAGCTGATGACGAAGTCATCGAGCGAGAGCGTGAAGGCCATGATCAACCCGGTGACGATGCCGGGCATGATCTCGGGCACCTCGACCTTGAAGAAGGCCTTCAGCGGGGTGCAGCCGAGATCCATCGCGGCCTCGGGCAGGGCGTGATCCATCTGCTGCAGCTTGGGCAGCACCTGCAGGATGACATAGGGCAGGCAGAAGGTGATGTGCGAAATCAGCATCGTGCCGAAGTTCAGGCTGGTCGCGGCGCCGAAGAATCTGCCGACAAACACAAACATCAGCATCAATGAGATACCGGTGATGATATCGGGGTTGATCATCGGAATGTTGGTGACGGTGTCCAGTGCGGCGCGCAGGTAGCGGCTGCGCAGGCGGTAGATGCCCACGGCGGCGGCCGTGCCCATCAGCGTCGAGATCACACTGGCGCTGACGGCCAGCACCAGCGTGTTGCGGACAGCATCGAGCGTCTCGCTGTCGCGCAGCAGCTCCTGATACCAGTGCAGCGAAAAGCCCGAGAACACCGACAGACTTTTCGCACTGTTGAACGAAAAGACGATCAGAATCGCGATCGGCGCGAACAGAAAGAGCATCAGCAGCGCGGTATATACCTTGGCGATCGGTTTCATTTTCATGTGAGCCCCTCCCTTACGCGGCGGCGCGCCGGTTGGCGCCGCGCTGCAGGATCGCCATGCCGATCAGCAGCACGATCATCAGCACAAAGGCGATCGCGGCGGCAAAATGCAGGTTGTTGGCGGTGTACTGGCTCTCGATCGCGTCGCCGATCAGATAGAATTTACCGTTGCCGAGCTTTTGCGAGATATAGAAGGTGGAGATCGAGGGAATCAGTACCATCTCGATGCCGGAGATCACGCCGGGCAGGCTCAGCGGCCAGATCACGCGGCGCAGCACACCGGCACCGTCGCAGCCGAGGTCATAGGCGGCCTCGATCAGCCGCTCGTCCATCTTGGCCATCACCGAGTAGATCGGCAGGATCATGTACGGCAGATAGTCGTACACCATGCCGATGACAACAGCCCCCTCAGTGCCGATGATGTGCAGCGGCTTGATGCCAAAGAACCGCAGGAAGCTGTTTAAGATGCCGGTGTCCTGCAGAATCGTCATCCACGCATAGGTGCGGATCAGGAAGTTCATCCACATCGGGATCATGATCACAGTGATCAGCAGGCTCTGCGTGCGGGGGCTGGCCTTTGCGATCAGATAGGCAAAGGGGTAACCCAGCAGCAGGCAGATCAGGGTCGATATCACAGCCAGCTTCAGCGAGCGGCCAAAGATCAGCAGATAAGTGTGTACCTCGCGCACGGTGTCGCCGTCCGCGACCTGCGAGGTCGCCGTGAAGAAGCGCGTGATGTTGTCGGTAGTGAAGGCGTAATTCTGATCGGTGAAGGCGTAATACGCCACAAAAACCAGCGGCACCAGGATGAACAGCACGGCCCACACCGAATAGGGCGCGAGCGCGATGCGCTGGATCAGCGAGCGCTGCCCCTTGACAGAGAGGCTTGTTTTCATGTGTCGCTCTCGCTTTCTGCCTCCGCACGGAGCTCAGCCTCGACGATTTCCTCGCTGTCGATCTCGCCGATCTCGTCCATCTCGTCGGAGTAGGAGGAGTAGTCGCCGAACATGCCGGAGTATTCGGATTTCTTCATGATGTGGATGGCGTCTGGCTCAATATAGAGACCGATGTGCTCGTCCACGTCGACAAAATCGGTGGTCTGGATCATCCACTTGAAGCCGCCGATATCCACAATGATCTCGTAATGGACGCCGAGGAAGGTCACCGAGGTGACGGTGCCGCGCAGCATGCCGCGCTCCTCGGGGACAATGTCCACGTCCTCAGGCCGGATCACAACGTCGACCGGCTCCTTTACCTCAAAGCCGCTGTCCACGCAGGTGAAGGTGTGGCCCGAGAAGCGAACCTTTCTGTCGGCAAGCATGACGCCGTCGAGAATATTGCTCTCGCCGATGAAGTCGGCCACAAAGGCGTTCTTCGGCTCGTTATAAATATCGATCGGCGTGCCGATCTGCTGAATGCGGCCGTTGGACATGACGACGACGGTGTCGGACATCGAGAGGGCTTCCTCCTGATCGTGCGTGACGAACACGAAGGTGATGCCGGTGGCCTTCTGGATGGTCTTGAGCTCCTTCTGCATATCCTTGCGCAGCTTCAGATCGAGGGCGGCGAGCGGCTCGTCGAGCAGCAGCACCTTCGGATGGCTGATCAGTGCGCGGGCGATGGCCACACGCTGCTGCTGTCCGCCCGAGAGACTCGTGACCGAGCGCTTTTCAAAGCCCGTGAGCGCCACAAGCTTGAGCATCTCTTCCACGCGGGAGACGATCTCGGCTTTCGGCACATGCTGCTCGCGCAGCGGGAAAGCCACATTTTCAAACACATTCAGGTGCGGGAACAGGGCATAGCGCTGAAAGACGGTGTTCACGTTGCGCTTATGGGGCGGCACGTGATTGATGGTCTCGCCCATGAAGACGATGTCGCCCTCATCCGCGGTCTCAAAGCCGCCGATCAGACGCAGCGTGGTGGTCTTGCCGCAGCCCGAGGGGCCGAGCAGCGTCAGAAATTCGTTGTCGTAAATATCCAGGTTGATGTGGTCGAGCACCAGCTCGCCGTCAAAAGATTTGCACACGTTTTTCAGCTCAATGATCTTTTTCATACCGCACCTCGGAAACGAAAAAAGTGATGCATGCGCACTGCATACATCACCTGGAAAGAACGTATTTTTCCCGGACAGACCCGGGAATAAATAAATCCCAACTGGTTTTTTCAAGAGCGTTGAAAGCAAAGATATCTTTACCAACTCTTATTGACCATTTCACAAGCTGTATGCCTTGCGGCACTGGTTTATAGTAACCAACTTATAAAACTTGAGCTTTTAACTCAATCAATAAGGCAACCGCAGTTGCCGCCGCACGCGCGGCCCATCGGCATTCGACCCGGCTGTCCGTATGGCCTTGGCCTCGGGAAGAAGTCCCTCGGCGGTCGCATCTTGCTTTGGACAGGGCGAAGTGGTGTGACCCCTTCGCCCCAACTCTAATCCAATTGAGACGACTTATTCTAACAAGATTCTATTGAAAAGTCAACAAAAGAAAATGGAATACCCGCTCGCAATACCACTGAAAAACAGCCCGGAAAGCGGCAGATATTCGGCAAATCTGCGGAATTACGCAAATAGTTTCTTCAGATTCAGCGCGGCGGCCTTGAGCTCGTTCTTGCTGTAGGAGTTGTTGGGATCGTTCAGCACGGCGGCGACGGCGTCCTTCGCGTTCAAGTCTCCCTGCAGCATCGCGTCGACCAGCATGGCCTCGGCCGTCACGGTGTGCTCTGCCTTGCGGAAGCGATAGTCCTCGTTGAGCTCGACGGAGAGCGCATACTCACCCTTGTCCCAGTTGCCGCGCGCCAGCAGTTCCTCTTTGACCTCGGCGGCGCTGCCGCGGTAGGCGCGCTCGTGCACCTTGGTCAGATCGTTGCACAGGCACAGCCGGCAGCCGACCTCCTCGTCAATGAAGAAGTCCAGCAGATCCATGATGCGCTTGGGGCTCTCGTAAAAGGAGAAGGTCTTCGTGTCGGCACGGCGCATCTCCTCCAGAAGGCGGCGGCGGTCGGCGTTTTCGCGCGGGAAGAAGCCGTAGAACAGAAAGCTCGACAGATCAAAGCCCGACACCGACAGCGCCGTGACAGCCGCGCAGCAGCCCGGCACGCCGATGACCGGGATACCGCTTTCAATGGCGGCGCGGATCAGCTCATTGCCTGGGTCGGAGATGCAGGGGGTTCCGGCGTCGGTGATCACGGCGACCGATTTGCCCGCGAGCATTTCCCCCACAAAATACTTGGCCTTGCCGTACTCGTTGAATTTGTGGTTGGATACAAGCTTGTTCTTGATCCCGAGGAGGTTGAGCAGCACCATCGAGCGCCGCGTGTCCTCCGCAGCGATGATGTCCGCGTCCGTCAGGATCTGTATGCCGCGCGGGGACATATCCTTCGCGTTCCCGATCGGCGTTGCCACAATATAAAGCTTTCCGGTGAGCTGTTCCATGGTGTACCTCTAAGTCATAAAATTGGGCCAGTGGTCTTCGCCATAGCCCTTGCCTCTCCCCGCAGCGGGGAGAGGTGTCACGAAGTGACGGAGAGGGGCCGCCGTCCGGCGATTTACCCCTCTCAGGCGCTATCGCGCCAGCTCTCCCCTTCTCGCTGCGCTCGGGGGCGAGCCAAGTCTCAGGCGCTGCCGCGCCAGCGCTCCCCTCGCCTTGCGGTGGGGACAAGTCAGGCTTAAATCGTATGATCCGTCCTTATACGGCTGTGTCCTTCAGCCAGCGGAGCAGTTTTTCCTCGTCCAGGTCCAGGCCCTTGGCCATGTAGGCGGCGAGCGCTTCTTCATCGAGGGTCTTGATATAAGAGAAGTTGCGCGGCTGCGCGGCTTCCTCGTCGTTTTCGTTGAAAGCGGTGACGTGGCCGCAGCTGTAGCACATATAGATCGGGTACTTGCGGTGGTCGTCCAGGGTCATTTCCTTGCCGCATTTGGGACATTTCATGACTGAAAACTCCTTTCTTTCATTGAAAAAACAGGGCTTCCTTTGTTCCTGATCCATCGTAGCGCATCCGCGTCCGCTTTGCAAGCATTTTCTTGCCAAGGATACAATAAACACTTAAGAATTCTTCAGTAATGGCTTGTATTTGTACTGTTTGTACGAAAATGCAATGTTTCAATTATTATTTTTGCCTAACAGATTTGGTGATTCTCCCTCTTGCAATTCCCGCAGAAAAGATTAGAATAATGGCTCCGCACAGGACGATCCGATATCCTGTGGGAAAGGAGATTCTTATCTATGGCAAACGACATGACGACTGGCTCTCCCCTCAAGCGCATTCTGGCGTTCTGCGCGCCGCTGCTCGTGGGGAATCTGTTCCAGCAGTTTTATAACCTGGCCGACTCGATCCTGGTCGGCCGCATCCTCGGCGTCAAAGCCTTCGCGGCCGTCGGCTCCACCGGCGCACTGAGCTTTCTGATCCTCGGCTTTGCGCTCGGCATCTGCTCGGGCTTTGCGATACCGGTATCGCAGAGCTTCGGCGCCGGCGACATCGAAGGCCTCAAGCGCCGCTGCGGACAGCTTGTCTGGCTCGGCGTGGGCTTTTCGGCGGCGATCACCGCGCTGACCTTCTTCCTGACCGACGACATCCTTCGCTGGACGAACACGCCGGAGGAGATTTTTGACGATGCCTACACCTATATTTTCATCGTCTTTATGGGTACCGGCGCCACGATCCTCTATAACCTCACGAGCGCAGTGCTGCGCGCTATCGGCGACAGCCGAACGCCCCTGCATTTTCTGATCGCGGCTGTGACCGTGAACGTAGTTCTCGATATCCTGTTTATGAAGGCGCTGCATTTCGGCGTCGAGGGTGCGGCCTGGGCCACGGTGCTCTCGCAGCTGCTCAGCGGCCTGCTGTGCCTGCGCTTCATCCACAAGAAGATGCCGGTGCTCTGCCTGACAAGGGAAGAGCTGGCCTTCTCCTGGCGCAGCAGCAAGTATATCCTCTCGATCGGCGTGCCGATGGGGCTGCAGTTTTCGATCACGGCCGTCGGCTCGATCATATTGCAGAGCGCGGTAAACGGTCTCGGCGCCTCGGCGGTTGCCGCCGTGTCCGCAGCCTCGCGCGTCCACAATATCGTGCAGGCGCCGCTCGATACGAGCGGCATGGGCATGGCCACCTACTGTGGGCAGAATCTCGGCGCAGCTCAGCCCGCGCGCATTCGCCGGGGCATCGCCGACATGTGCCTGCTCGACGGCACCTACTGTGCGATCGCGCTGCTGGTGAACGCCTTCTTCGGCACGACGATCGCCACGCTGTTCATCGACGACGGTGAGATCGCCATTCTGCGCATGGTCGAACAGTATCTGATCATTCAGAGCATTTTCTACCCGGCTCTCGCCGTCATCTATATCTTCCGCAACGGCCTGCAGGGTATGGGCTTTTCCCGCCAGGCCATGCTGGCCGGCGTGTTCGAGCTCGTGGCCCGCGTGCTCGTGGCCTTCGGCTTTGTCGGCCGCTTCGGCTTCGACGCCGTCTGCTATGCCAACCCCACGGCCTGGATCTTCGCCGACGCCGTGCTGATCTTCCTCTATGTCCGGGCGATGCGAAAACTTGAAGACCAATTGAAAACCGCTCCCGGCTGGTTTACGATGTACCGGCTGAAGAAGGTACACCACTGAAAAAATAAAAACGTGATCGCCGGCAGGTTTTTCAAACCGCACCGGCGATCATTTTATGAAAGGAAGGGTTAATTGGCTTATTTGTCGGCCTGCTGCTCGTCCCGGCGCTCGGAAACATAATAGCTCAGGCTCAGCAGACTGTCGGAGAAGTGGATATTCTCGACCAGAACGTCACTGTCGGGACCTGTCAGCTCGACATTGGTGAAATTCCAGATCGCGTTGATGCCGGAGGCGATCAGACGCTCGGTCACCGGCAGGGCCGCGTCCTTCGGGACTGTCAGCACGGCGATGTCGACCGGGTTTTCGGAGAGATAGCTTTCCAGCTCGTCCATCGAGCGGACAGCGGTGCCGTTGAAGCTCGAACCGATCAGCTCAGGTTTTACATCGAAGGCGGCGGAGAGCTTGACGCCCCAGTCACTGAAGCAGAAATTGTCGATCAGCGCGTGGCCGATGTGGCCGACACCGATCAACACCGCTCGGTAGCCGCGGTCCATGCCGAGGATTCCCGCGATATGCTCGCGCAGTGCGGGCACGCTGTAGCCGTAGCCCTGCTGCCCAAACTCACCGAAACGGCTGAAATCCTGCCGGATCTGAGAGGGCGTCAGTCCCAGCTGCTGGCCAAGGTCAAAGGAAGAAATACGGTTGACGCCGGATTCACTCAGCTCGTCCAGCTTGCGCAGATAGCGCGGGAGGCGACGGATGACGTTGTTGGAAACCTTGCTGTGTTTCAAAAACAATCGCTCCTTTTTTATGAAAAAACAGAAAAAACGTTCAAATTGTGGATAATCCTTCCGCTATTGTTCAGTATAGCACACCAAATGCAAGGATTCAAGGCTTAATTGGCCGAAAAACAGGAAACGGAACAGAATATTCTTCCGCCGCAGCGCGCTTCAAGCACTGCACGGGTTAGTCTCACAATAAAAAAACCAATAATCGTATCAAATGAAAAATCCGCCGTCGCACATCAGCACCTGGCCGGTGGTATAGCTGGCTTCGTCGGCCAGAAAGCGCACGGCGTGCGCGATCTCCTCCGGGCGGCCGAGGCGCTCCATCGGGATCACGTCCCGCGCGAGCGCGTCGAGCGTCTCCTGCCCGAGCACCTGGACCATATCGGTGTCGATGACGCCGGGGGCCACGCAGTTGACGCGGATGCCGCTGGGGGCGAGCTCCGCCGCCAGCGAGCGGGAGAGCCCGATGATCGCGTGCTTGGTGCTCGCGTAGGCGACCTCGCAGCTTGCGCCGTGTCGGCCCCAGATCGAGCTGACGAAGATCATACAGCCCGCGTGCTCGTGCAGCATGTGGGGCAGAACGGCCTGGGCGCAGTGAAAACCGCCGTTGACATTCACATCGAACAGCCGCTGCCAGAAGGCCGGCTCTATGTCCTGGAACTGCCGCTGTTCGGCGATGCCGGCGTTCGATACCAGCAGGTCTACAGGGCCGAGTGTATCCTCAATGTGCCGCACCATGGCGAAAACCGCCTCGCGGTCGGAAACGTCGGCGCGGTGGACCATGGCTGTGCAGCCCTCGGCGCGCAGCTTTGCGGCCAGGGCCTCGGCCAGATCCACGCGCTCGATGCAGTTGATGCACACGGCATAGCCCGCGCGGGCGAGCTCCGCGGCGATCGCGGCGCCGATCCCGCGCGACGAGCCTGTGACAAGGGCGACCTTCTGTCTCATAGCGCCTCCTTGAGTTTCTCGCGGATCTCGGCCTCGCAGCGCTCGGAGAGCTCTCTCGTGGACATGGACTTGACGGTGTCGGCGTCGATGACCTCTAAGATGTCGGTCTGCATGACGCGCCGGTGCAGGAAGAGGCCGCGCACAGCGTGCTCGCTGCCGCGCACCGCCGCCACGACGACCGGGACGTGGGCCTTCTGTGCGATTTTAAAGGCGCCCGCGCGGAAGGGGAGCGGCTCGGCGGTGTGGCTGCGCGTGCCCTCGGGGTAGATGCCGATGCTGCACATGTCGTTTTTCAGATAGTCGACAGCCGTCTGGATCGTCGTCATGGCCGCGCGGGCGTTCTCCCGGTCGATGGCCATGTGGCCGCCGGCGTGCAGCAGGTGGGACATCGGCGGAAAGGTGAAAAGCGAGGGCTTGGCGACAAAACTGATCTCGTGTGCGCCGAGCCAGCCGAAGACTGTCAGCGGGTCAAAGATCGAGCGGTGGTTGCACACATACAGAAAGCGTCCCTCGGGCAGCTTTTCTTCGCCGGTGAAGCGCGGCTTCACACCGCACCATCCGCACATCCACTGCCCGACCAGTACGGCGCAGGTATAGGCCCAGCGGTTTATTTTGGCCACCGGATAGGTATCAGGCAGAAATACGCCGGTGAAAAAGACGATCAGCACGAAGATGGCGTTGTACAGCGCAAAGGAGCCCAGCAGCACCAGCAGCAGGGCCACAAACGACGCGCCGGAAACGGCCACACCGTAAATCAGCGTTGTGACGATCGCCAAGGCAATCAAAGTGTCAAATAGCATGGAGAACACCTCGTTATTATTTCTTTTACCTTTATAGTATACTTCATTGCCGCAACGGACGCAAGCGGATACTGTGAAAGAGCAAGAAAAAGCCCGGGAACCGGCATACGGTCCCCGGGCATTCAACGGTTGTTTATTCGATTTTTTCTCCGCCGAGATAGACCGCCCGTCGCTCGAAGTTCTCGCCGCAGACAATAAAGTCGGCAAACTTTCCATCCTCGATCGAGCCGATCTCATCGTCGCGGCCGAGCTCCCTGGCGGGGAGCAGCGTGGACGAGAGGATGGCCGTCTCCGGCGCGATGCCGCAGCCGATCGTCACGAGCAGGCAGTCGTACAGGTTCGAGGCCGAGCCCGCGATCGTCCCGTCGGCGAGCGTGGCGAGACGCCCCTTTAAGTACACCTGCTGCCCGCCGAGCTCATATTCGCCCTCGGGCATGCCGCAGCAGCGCAGCGAGTCGGAGATGATGCAGATCCGGCCCGGGAACAGCATAAAGGCGGCGCGGATCACGCTCGGGTGGATGTGCAGCCCGTCGCAGATCAACTCGGCTACGACCTCAGGCCGTTCCGAGGCTGCGCCGATCACCCCCGGCTTGCGGTGATGGAGCGGCGGCATGGCGTTGAACAGGTGCGTCACGTGGCGCGCGCCAGCGTCAAACATCCGGCAGGCCGCCTCATAGTCGGCGTCGGTGTGCGCGGCCGAGACCGTGCAGAATTTGCTTGCCTCGCGGGCAAACGCCTCGGCCCCGTCGAGTTCCGGCGCGACGTCCACGATGCGCAGCAGGCCGCCGCAGCCGTCATAGAGTTTCCGGAAGGCCGCAAGGTCCGGCGCGCGGAGATAGGCGCCGTTCTGTGCCCCCTTTTTCTTTTCCGAGAAGAAGGGGCCCTCCATGTTGATGCCCATGACGCGCGCGCAGTCGGCGGGTCTGTCGTCCGCGAGCGCGCGGCCCGTGGCAAAGGCTTTGGAGAGCGTCTCGTAGGGCAGCGTCATCGAGGTCGGCGCAAACGAGGTCACGCCGTTTTTCGCAAGATAGCGGGCCATGGTCTCCAGCCCCTCGAGACTGCCGTCGGAAAAATCGGCGCCGCTGTTGCCGTGGGTGTGGATGTCCACGAGCCCGGGGATCACGCGACACTGCCCGAGATCGACGCCCTCGGCCTGCGGCCGGGGGTCAGGCCGGACATCGGTAAAACGGCCGGCCTCGACCGCAAAGCTGCCGGGGATAAATGTCCCGTTATAGAACAGATTCGCATTCTTATAGAGCATATCCGCCCTCTTTTCTTTAGCCTAATAATAGTCAGCAGGTACATGTTCAGTAGTAGCGTGATTAGGGGGAGTTCAGAGGGGGAACGCCTCTGATTTTCCCGTCGCAACGGGAAAAGAGATTCAAATCTGTTTTTTCCGAGGACATGTGCCTCGGAAAAAACTCTCCTCACCCTGCAAGTGTGCGAGGCGTCCCCCGCAAGCCAAGTGCGCGCAGCAGGGTGTCTCCTCTCTAATTATTCAGTCCTGTAAAGGACTGAATAATTATTTAGCAGAATCTGGCGATGGCCGCGCGGATGTCCTCGGCGCACGAGGCCACGATGGGCTTGTCCTCCTCAAACAGGGGGCTCAGCGGCAGGCGCACGCTGCCGATATCCGGGCCGCCGTTGAGACGCAGGATCTCCTTGATCACGGCGTACATGTTGCCCTTGCAGGAGCACATCTTGTAGATGATGTGGCAGCAGGTATCCTGAATCTCACGGCCCAGGGCCATGTCGCCCTTCTGGAAGCAGTCGAAGATCTTCAGATACAACTCGGGCATGGCGCCGTAGGTGCCGCCGATGCCGCCGATCGCCCCGGCCGCAAGACCGGAGAGCAGCTGCTCGTCGGGGCCGTTGAAGGCGATCGCGCCCTCATCCCGCCACAGCTGGATATCCTGCACGGGCATCGAGGAGTTCTTCACGCCGATGACGCGCGGGTTCTTCAGCATCTCCCGGAGCACAGCGCTCGAGAGCGCTACGCCGGCAAGCTGCGGGATGTTGTAGATGATGAAGTCAGTGTTCGGGGCGGCGTCCGAGATGTCGTTCCAGTATTTGGCCATGCCGTAGGGCGGCAGATGGAAATAGATCGGCGGGATGGCCGCGATCGCGTCGACGCCCAGGCTCTCGGCGTGGGCCGCGAGCTCGCGGCTGTCGGCGGTGTTGTTGCAGGCCACATGGGCGATGATCGTGAGCGTTCCTTTTGCCACATCCATAACGTTCTCAAGCAGCAGCTTGCGCTCGGCCACCGATTGATAGATGCACTCGCCCGAGGAGCCGCCGACATACAGGCCCTTGACGCCCTTCGTGATGAAATACTCGGTCAGCGCGCGGACACGTGCGGGGGAAATGTTGCCTTCTTCATCGTAGCAGGCATAGAAAGCAGGGAATATTCCCTGGAACTTGGAAAGATCCTTCATTTCTTTCTCCTTATTCATTCATAAGAACTTTGAACAATATGCGCGTGACGGGGGCCGGCTCGCCGACGGCGATTTTCAGCCGGTGCGCGTCGCCGGGCAGGAAGATGGCAAACTGACCGGGCGTCAGCACGATGGACTGCTTCTTTTCACCGCGCAGGGCATAGAAATCACCGCGGTGCTCGTACTGCTCGAGCGTATAGGCCGGGGCAATGTCCATCTGCTCGCAGCCCTCGACGACAAGCTGCACGTCGGCATAGCGCGCGTGGGCTTCGAAAAAGGTCTCGTCAAAGGGGACGGTCTGCAGATGGAAGCGCTGCGCGAAGATCTCGTCGCCCTCGATTTTCAGCACGTCGGTGCCGATCGCGGCGAGGTTCGCCGCGTCCAGCATCCCGAGAACCCGGTCGAGCCGGGGGTGGATGCCGCGGTAGAGCGCGGCATCCCGGATATCAGCAACAATCATGGACTTATCCTTTCACGGCACCCATCGTGATGCCCTTGGTGAAGTATTTCTGGAAAATCAGGAACACGATGATGATCGGGATTGAGGCCAGCGCGGCGCCGGCCATCAGAAGACCCATATCGACCGATGTCTCGGCCTGCAGCGTGGCGATACCGAGAGAGATCGTGTAGTTTTCTTTGCTCGAGAGCATGATCAACTGCAGGAAGTAGTCGTTCCAGGAATTGATGAATGTGAAGATCGCGAGGGCGCCGATGCCGGGCTTAATCATCGGGAAGACGACCGTGGTAAAGGTCTTCATCTCGCTGGCACCGTCGATGCGGGCGGCCTCAAGGATCTCGCCGGGGATGCTCTCGGCAAACTGCTTGATGAGGAACACGCCGAAGGGCCAGCCGACCGTCGGCAGGATGACGGCCCAGATGCTGTTCATCAGCTTCAGGACGGACATCTCTTTCAACAGTGGGATCAGCACGACCTGCTTGGGCAGGGCCATGGCGGCAATGATCAGCGAGAACACCAGCACACGTCCGCGAAAGCGCTTCTTTGCCAGAGAATAGCCGGACATGGCGGCCGTGGCACAGGTCAGCAGCATGGCCATGACAGCCATGAACACGGTGTTGATGAGCCAGCGGAAGGCCGCGGGGCCGGTCGGCCCGTCGACGCCGAAGATGTGGAAGAGCGGCGCCGTGCGCTTGGCAAACAGGTTCTGCCAGTTTTTCATGACCCATTCGCTGGGCCACATGACGGGCTTGCGGGCATAGATGTCGGTGGCGGGCTTGAAAGCGCCGGTGACGATCCAGTAGAGCGGGAAGAGGAAGAACAGGGCCAGCAGGATCAGCATGACCCAGGAGAAAATACGATAGCCCAGCGAACTGCCGTTTTTGATTTTCATTGCGATCGCCCCTCCTTACTTTTCGCTGCCCAGTTTGAACTGGATCGCTGACAGGATGCCGATAAAGATGGCGAGGATCACGCCCATGGCGTTGGCATAGCCGAAGTGGCCGGCCTGCTCGGTCATCTTAAAGGCCGTGTAATAGATGTAGTACATGACCGTGTTCGTATCTGAGCCGCCCTGCGTCAGCAGTTGGATCAGCGCGAAGCACTGGAAGGAGTTGATGGTGGTGATGACGACGATATACAGCGTGGTGGGCATGATCTGCGGCCACTTGATCCGCCAGAAGACCTGCATGTTGTTGGCTCCGTCCACCTCGGCCGCCTCGACCAGCGACTGATCCACGTTGCCGAGCGCCGAGATGTACAGCACGATCGGCTGGCCGACCGAGGTCGTCAGCAGGATCAGAATAATGCACCAGATAGCAAGACCGGGCGTGCCCAGCCAGTTGATGTTCTTTTGAATCATGCCCGAGGTCTTCAGCACCGTGTTGAGAATACCGCTGTAGTTATCGAAGATCCATTTCCAAACGACCGTGACAGCGACCGAGCCGGTGACCACGGGCAGGTAGAAGATCACGCGAAACAGCGACAGAGGCACATTGTGCATCTTGTAGGTGGCCGATGCCACCCACAGCGAGAACAGGCAGGTCACGGGGACGGAGACGACCACGATCAGGAAGGTGTTCTTGAGCGCGCCGAGGAAGGTTTTGTCCGTCCACATGGCAATGAAGTTTTTCAGTCCCACAAAGCGCGTGGGGGCCGCGTTGTGCAGTGTGGCATCGGTCAGACTCATGCCCACACAGATGAACATGGGAATAATGACAAAGCCAATAAAGAAAAGCAGGCTGGGAGCCATGAACAGGTAGCCGGCCACATCCTCGCGGCGCTGAAGCGCACGGCTCAACCCTTGTTTCTTATTCAAATCTCATCATCCTTTCACGCAGGAATTCAAAGTGGAATCAGAAGCGCCCTCCCTGCGCTGGCGCAGGGAGGGCGCGCACCCTAAAGGTTCAAGTTATTTCTGCTGAAATGCTCAGGCAGCGGCGGCCGCATTGGCGGTAGCCTGGTGAGCGGCGACAGTCTCGGCGATATCAGCGCCGTGGCCGATCTCCTGCAGCATGTTCCACCACTCGGTACGGATGGCGGCCCAGCCTTTGATAACGTTGTAGTAGTCACCCAGGTGCGGGAGCATCAGAGCGGAATACTCGTTCATGAGCTCGCTGTCGAACAGAGCGGAGAGATCCGTGCCCTCAGCTGCGGTGCGGGCGCTGAAGAAGCCGGAGGTCAGGACGGCGTCCTTGGTGTGCTCGCTGTCGCACATCCACTTGATGAAGGTCTTGGCAGCTTCGATCTTGGCGTCGTTGCCATTGTTGAAGATGCCGAAGCCCCAGATGCCGCCGCAGAGCTCAGCGGGCTCGCCGCTCTCGGTCGGGAAGTGCATGTAGGCGATCTCGTCGCCGGTGACGGTCAGACCCTCGCCGGTGCCGGCCGCGTTGGGATTGGCCTGCTGGACGGAGTTCCAGCAGAAAGCCATCTTCAGCGCGCCCTGATAGAACTTGGCGATCTCGTCACCGCCGGCCAGAGAGGCGTCATACTCGATGCCCTCGAGCTCGAGCAGCTCGGCCATGGCCTTGATGTTGTTGGGATCGTCCCACGTGACCTGGGTGTGCTCGGCGTTGGTGAACTTGCCGCCATAGAGGTTGTTGATCAGAGCGCGGGTGCCCTGGTCACCGCCCTGACCGGCGCAGTAGACAGCGCCGACTGTCTCGCCAAAGTGGCTGTAGAGAGCGGCAACGGCCTTCTTGAAGTTCTCGGTGCTCCAGGTGTGGTTCTCGAGATCGACATACTGCAGCGCGTCGGCCTCTTCAAAGGCAGTCTTGTTGATGGCCATGCAGTGGGCGGTCATGCACAGAGGATATTCATACATAACGCCGTCGGCGGTGATGCAGGGGGTCAGAGCGCCGGAGAGGATCTCGGCTTTGTCCTGTTCGTCGAGCATGTCGGCCAGGTCGACCATATGGCCGTTGGCGCCCCAGTTGGCGACCAGACGCTCGGGGCCTTCCATGATGAGGTCGGGCGTTTTCTTGACGGAGATGGCGGTGTTGACTTTGTCGTCACCGTCGGCATAGGCCAGGTACTCGACCTTGACCTTGATGCCGGTGTCGGCCGTGAAGGCGTCGGTCAGCTCTTTAACAGCGGCCTCGTCGCCCCATTTGCCGATGGGATAGGTCCACAGCGTGATTTCTTCGTCCGCCGCGAAGGCGATCGGAGCCAGGGTCAGGGCCAGGCAGACGACCAGGATCATGGCAAGAAGCTTTTTCATTGTTGTTCCTCCTTTAATGTATTACTACAGTTTCATGAAGCTCCGCGTGCTTCTCTGCGCGGAACTCCACAATTTCAAGTTGATTTTACCCGAGAATTTGTTGAATGTCAACTACTCTGTGAAAGAAAATTTCAAAGAGCGGCTTTCTTGAAATAAAATTCACATTATCAACAAAAGCGTCGCTTCAAATTTGTGAATAATGCCGTATTGACTTGATACCTCTCGTGCAGCTCGCTCAAAAAAAGAAAGAGGCAGGGCCGCCCGACGCGGCCCTGCCTCAGACTGTAGACAAACCCTTGTGGCAAGGGGTAATCCCCTCTTCACGTTCAATCTATGCAAAATGGGAACTTTTTCGGAAAGTTCCCATTTTGCGCTCAAGCTGTCGACACTTTGTCGACAGCTTGAGGCAGAGATTATAGATGTTTGTTGGCCAGCGCGGCGGCGATCCGCTCGCGGCGCTCCATGCAGCCGTCGATATCCCGGCGGCAGTATTCGGAAAAGAGCACGTCCATCAAAAACAGCTGTGCGATCTTCGCCGACACCGAGCCGATCTGCAGCGGACTTTCGTTCGAGCCCACCGGCAGCACGACCTTTGCGAGCGCCGCACCGGGCGATTTGGCAAAGCGCGTCACCAGGATCACGCTCGCACCGCGCTCCCGGGCCATGCGCAGGGTCTCCATCATGTCGCGGGTCGCCCCGGAATAGGAGAAGAACAGCAGCACGTCCGCCTCGCCGGCATTCGACGCGGCGATGACCTGGGAGTGTGAATCCTGCACGGCAAAGAATTTGCCGCTGACCATGGAGAAAAGATTGGCGGCCTCCTCCGCCATCAGCATCGAGCCGCCCTGGCCCATGCAGATCACCTTATCCGCAGCGGACAGCAGGTCGACGGCCTCACGGATGCGCTCCGGACGAAGCAGGGTGAGCGTCTGCGCCATGGCGTCGCGGTCGGCCGAGAAGAGTTTTGCACACATATCCTCAAAGCTGTCGCTCTCCTCGATCTGGCCCGAGAGCGTCGAGGAGACCTCGCTGTGCGTGGCCGAGGCGTTGGCGATGGCGAGCTTGAAGACGTTATAGCCCCCATAGCCAAGCCGGCGGCAGAAGCGCGAGACCGTGGCCTCGGCCACGCCGCTCTCTTCGGCGAGCTCGGCGATGGACATAAACTGCGTCTCGCTGCGGTGGGCCAGCACATAATCGGCGGCCTTTTTCTCCGAGGCGGTCAGCTCGTAATACATCTGGTCGATTTTTTCAAAAACGTTCTGCGGTGGTTTTGACATATCGCTCTCCTTCTTCGGTATGCGGTCCTGTTTCTTCCTGTCGTTAACTCGGCCAGTCAATTGCGAAAGTCGCCAGCAAGCTTGGATAAGCACCCCGTAGGAGATCAAATCTGTTTTTGAGGCAGCTTTGCCGCTTCAAAAACACCCTAAGCCGAGCTTAGCGAGGCCTCGCGCCGTCGTCAAACGAAACTCACTCCATTCCGCTTCCGCCTTTAGGGCGAAAGCTGCATATTCGTTCCTTCCGTTTTCCTCTCAAAATCAAAGCATAGGCTTTGATTTTGATAAGGAAGAAGGAGGGAGCAGAGCGAAGTTTTCGTCAAGCTTGACGGAAACGGAGCGCAGCGAGCTTCTTCTGACGCAAGTGCGAGTTTCCAATTGCGAAACCAGAGTTTCGCAATTGACTTTTTACTCGGCCAGCAGCTCCGTCAGCATCGTGTCGACCATGCTGAGCATACGCGGCAGATGGAAGGGGCCCTTGAAGGTCGAGCCCTTGCAGGCCGGCTCGGTCGGCTTGCCGTCCCGGCGCAGATAGCCGTACCACTCGCCATAGGCCGGGTCAGAGAAATGCTCTTTGCTGTAGTCGAGCGTCTTGTAGAACCAGTCGAGATACTCCTCCTTGCGCGTATCGCGGTAGAGCATCAGCGAGGAGATCAGGATCTCGTCGTGCGGCCACCAGAGCTTCATGTCGTGCTCATAGGCCTCGGGCGGGCGGCCCAGGCAGTCGATAAAGTACAGCAGTCCGCCGTACTCCTTGTCCCAGCCGGCGTTGATGGCGCGGTTGAAGATCGTCTCGGCTTTGGCGACAAGCTCGCTGTCGCCGGTGCGTTTGGCGTGCTCGAGCAGGAACCACACGCCCTCGATATCGTGGCCGGGGTTGACGATGCGGCCCTCGGTGACGTCCAGGCGGGCCTCGCCCTCGGGACCGACGTTTTCAAGCACACAGCCGAGCTCGTCCTTGACGTGGTATTTAAAGATGTCGTTTACGCACTCCTGGGCGCGCTGCTCATACAGGGCGCGGTGCTCGGGGTCGACGCGCATCAGCACGCTTGTCACGTTCAGATAGATCATCGGGATGCCAAAGGCGCGGCCGCTGCGCGTCTCGGGAATCGTCTTGGGGCCGAGACCGGTCGGGTCTGGCATGCCGTGGGCCAGATCCCAATAGGTGTCATAGGCGCGGCGCGCGCGCTCCAGACAGGCGCGGTCACCCGTGATGCCGTAGTATTCGGCATTCGCCATGGCATAGAAGGATTCGGAGAAGTAGTACCGGCGCTGGCGCAGGGGCTTGCCGTCGGCGGTCACGGTGAAGTACATTCTCTCCCCGGCCTCGTGGTTGAGACAGTGGGCCTCCATAAAGTCCAGGCAGCTCTTCGAGGCGGCCAGCCACTCGTCCTTTACGCCGTACAGATGGCACAGCCAGGCGAAGATCCAGCCGCAGCGCCCCTGCATCCAGACGCTCTTGTCGGTGGAAAAAATCTTGCCCTCGCGGTCCAGGCAGGTGTAGACGCCGCCGTTGACCTCGTCCATGCCGTTTTTCAGCCAGAAGTTTACACAGCGGTCCAGCTCCTCGCGGATCCATTGCTGTGTCTGCAGCAGTTTTTCTCTGTCCATGATAAAGACCTCCCTATATATTCTTCAGTCCGCCGGGCGAGCGCACAGGCGGCGCTCACCACTCTTCTATTTAGATAGTAACACCGATGAAAGCAATTTTCAACAGGAAATCTGTTTGAAACACATATTCAAAAAGGGGGTGACAGCGCTGTACTCCTATGCTATAATAATACCAATTGTTGAGCGGTCAACAACGGTTCTGATTGTATACATATACCAATACCACATGAGGAGGGTCCATCATGCAATTTCTTGGCATTGAATGCACGGTCAAAAACAGTCCCGCGCTTGATCCGGGGTTTATCCCTCTCCTGAGCTTTCAAAGGTCCTTTCTGGCCGACGCGAAAAAGCCCGTCGGCATCGCTGTGGAGCGCAGCGGCGGCCAGATGGCCGCGGTGCACACCTTCATCCACGGCACCGAGGCGCTGCGCGAGGCCGACCACTATTACATCGAGCGGCTTGTCAAGACGCTCCTGTGGATGAAGGGCGGCTTTCGCATCTACGTCCAGGGCGACGAGGAGCTGTACCGCTATCTGAAGGATGTCTACCGCAAGGGCGGCAAGCGTGAGTTTGACTTTGACTTTATGGCCAACGTCTATGAGCATCCCTTCGAGGTCGTCGCGGTGGATGTCCTGCCCGCGGCAAAGGATGCGCCCGAGGCCATCGGCGGCCACACCGAGGGCTGCCGCATCGGCTTTGACGCCGGCGGCAGCGACCGCAAGGTCTCGGCCGTCATCGACGGCGAGAGCGTCTATGACGAGGAGGTCGTGTGGTTCCCGAAGACCAACAGCGACCCGCAGTATCACTACGACGGCATTGTGTCCGCGCTGCGCTCTGCTGCCGCGCACCTGCCGCGCGTCGACGCCGTGGGCGTCTCGTCGGCCGGTATTTATATTGACAATCGCACGATGATGGCCTCGCTGTTCCTCGCGGTCGACAAGGAAAAGCACGGCGACAAGATCAAGAGCATCTATATCCGCGCGATCCGCGACACCTTCGGCGACATTCCCTTCTCGGTCGTGAACGACGGCGACGTCACCGCGCTGGCCGGGGCCATCAGTCTCGGGTGCAACAACATTCTCGGCATCGCCATGGGCACCAGCGAGGCCGGCGGCTTTGTGGACGCCGAGGGCCGCGTCACCGGCTGGCTCAACGAGCTGGCCTTCGTCCCTGTGGACGCCAACCCCGCCGCCATGGAAGACGAATGGAGCGGCGACATCGGCTGCGGCGTCAAATACTTCAGCCAGGACGGCGTCAACAAGCTCGCCCCGCGCGCCGGGATCGAGCTGGACGCGGCGCTCTCTCCCGCGGAAAAGCTGAAAAAGGTGCAGGCGCTGATGGAGCAGGGCGACGAGCGAGCCGCAAAGGTCTATCGCAGCATCGGCTGCTATCTGGCCCACTCACTGGCCTGGTATTACGAGCTCTATCACTTCGGCACCGTGCTGCTGCTCGGCCGCGTCATGTCCGGCAAGGGCGGCGAGCTGCTGCTCGAGAGCTGCAAACAGGTCCTTGCCGACGAGTACGCCGAACTCCCGATCCGTCTGGCCCTGCCCGATGAAAAGTTCCGCCGCGTCGGCCAGTCCGCCGTCGCCGCCTCGCTGCCCGCCGTTCACTGAGGAGAAGAAACCATGAAAAAGCATATTGTATGCTTCGGCGATTCCAACACCCACGGCTACTGCGCCGATCCCACCGACTGCGCCGACGGGGGCGATCGCTTCAACGAGGACGAGCGCTGGACCTGCCTGCTGCAAAAGGCGCTGGGCGAAGAGTATCTGGTGCTGGAGGAGGGGCTTTCCGGCCGCACGACCGTCTTTCGCGACCCGCTGTACGAGGGCCTGGCCGGGATCGACAGCATTTTCCCCGTGCTGATGAGCCACGAGCGCGTGGACCTGCTGATCATCATGCTGGGCACCAACGACGTCAAGGAGCGCTTCGGCTGCAACGCCTTCTGCATCTCTCAGGGGCTCGAGCGGCTGCTGCAAAAGGCCAGTGCCACCAACTGCTGGCGCAATAACCGGCCCAATATCCTGGTGGTTTGCCCGCCGCACATCGGTGAGGGGCTGGAGGCCTGCTGTGCCGAGCCGCACTTTGAGGGGCTGCACATGGGTGTCGGCTGCGTCGAAAAATCCCGGCAGCTCGCTGCCCACTACGCCAGAGTCGCCCGGGCCTACGGCTGCGCCTTCCTCGACGCCGAGGGGATTGCTGAATTCAACAATATCGACTGTATGCACCTGACGCGCCGCGGCCACCGGCAGCTGGCCGGGAAGCTCGGCGAACTGGTGCCGACGCTGCTGTGATATGTGGCGGAAAATCTTTGATCCCGACAGCTATTTCTGGAGACCGCTCGGCTATGTCGGCGAGCTCGTGGTGCTGAGCCTGCTGTGGGCCGTCTGCTGTATGCCGGTCGTGACTGCCGGACAGGCGACAGCCGCGCTCTACGACTGTGTGGTGCACTGCGTCCGCCGCGGCGAGGGCGATCTGTTCGGCCGCTTCTTCCGTACCTTCCGGGCGGAATGGAAGCTCGGTATCCTCTCCACGCTGCTCTGGGGCGGCCTGCTCGGCCTGACGCTCTGGCTCAGCGGCCGCGCGCTCACTATGAACGGCGACGGGCAGAGCCTGGACCTCTTCGGCCTGGCCTTCCAGATATTGCTGCTGGTGCCGATCGGCTGCGCCTGCTGGGTGTTCCCGCTGCTGTCGCGCTTTGAAAACAGCTTTGCCTCGCTCCATCGCAGCGCGGTGCTGCTCGCGCTCGGCCAGATGCCGCGGAGCATCGCCATGGCCCTCGTCGTGCTGCTGGCCGCGCGGCTGTTCCTGTACCGGTTCACAACGGTCTTTTTCAGCCCGGGGATAGCGACGCTGCTCTGCTCCTTCCTGCTCGAGCCGGTGTTTCAGCGCTACAGCCCGATCGCGGAGGATGAAAAGCAGCCGTCAGAGGGCGAATAACGGCAAACCAGGGGAAAAAGCGGCAAAGCGCCTTGTATTCGCTTCTGGAAATTGATATACTGCTTCTATCGTTTATTTGATACAGAAAAGTGAAAAGGAGAATACGCCCATGGCATCCTACATCATGGCCCTGGACCAGGGTACCACCAGTTCCCGCTGCATTCTGTTCGACCACGCGGGCAACATCTGCTCGCTGGTGAACAAGGAGTTCCGCCAGATCTTCCCCCGTCCGGGTTGGGTCGAGCACGACGCAATGGAAATCTGGGATACGACGCTTGAGGTCAGCCGCGCGGCTATGGAAAAGCTGAACATCACGGCCGCCGATATCGCCGCGATCGGCATCACCAACCAGCGCGAGACGACGGTGCTCTGGGACAAGCGCACCGGCCGCCCGATCGCCAACGCCATCGTCTGGCAGTGCCGCCGCACCAGCGCGATCATCGACGAACTCAAGGAAAAGGGCTATGGCCCGATGATCCAGGAAAAGACCGGCCTGATTCCCGACGCCTACTACTCCGGCTCGAAGATCAAGTGGCTGCTCGACACGGTGCCCGGCGCGCGCGCGAAGGCCGAGGCGGGCGAGCTGCTCTTCGGCACGATCGACACCTGGCTCATCTGGAAGCTGACCGGCGGCCGGGTGCACGTCACCGACGTCACGAACGCCAGCCGCACGATGCTCTTTAATATCCAGACACTCGAGTGGGATCAGGATCTGCTGGATCTGCTGGACATCCCGCGCTCGATCCTGCCGGAGGTAAAGCCCTCGAGCTGTGTCTACGGCAAGACGGAGTTCGAGCTCTACGGCGGCGAGATCGCCATCGGCGGCGCGGCCGGCGACCAGCAGTGCGCGCTGTTCGGCCAGTGCTGCTTCGAGCCCGGCACGCTGAAGAACACCTACGGCACGGGCTGCTTCCTGCTGATGAATACCGGGCGCGAGATCGTCCGGAGCGAGCACGGCCTGTGCACGACGATCGCCGTGGGCTTCGAGGACCATGTGGAATACTGCCTGGAGGGCAGCATCTTCATCGCCGGTGCGGCGATCCAGTGGCTGCGCGATTCGCTGGGCGTGCTGACGGCCGCGAGCGAGAGCATCGACTACGCCGAGCGCGTGAGCGACACCGCCGGCGGCTATGTGGTGCCGGCCTTCACCGGCATGGGTGCCCCCTACTGGAGCCAGTCGGCCCGCGGCTGCGTTGTCGGCGTGACGCGCGGCTTTACGCGCGCACATCTTGTGCGCGCCACGCTCGAGAGCCTGGCCTACCAGACCTATGACGTGGCCCACTCGATGGTGCTCGACTCCGGCATCCACATCCGTTCGCTGAAGGTGGACGGCGGCGCCTCGGCCAACGATTTCCTGATGCAGTTCCAGTCCGATATTGGCAATGTCGAGGTTACGCGTCCCCGCTGCATCGAGACGACCGCGCTCGGCGCGGCCTACCTGGCGGGCCTGGCCGTCGGCTTCTGGTCGAGCCGCGAGGATGTGCGCCGCAACTGGTCGATCGACCGCGTGTTCTCCCCGGCCATGACCGAGGGCGAGCGGGAAGAAAAGCTCAAGGGCTGGCACAAGGCTGTCAAATGCGCCCTGCTGTGGGGAGAGGAATAAACACGATGACAAACCTGGAAAAGCTCCGCGCCTGTGAACTCTTTCTGTTCGACATGGACGGTACACTCTATCTCGGGGACGAGGTCTACGACGGCGCCATTGCGCTGATGGAGGATCTGCCGCGGCTCGGGAAGAAATATATCTACCTCACAAACAACTCATCGCGCGCCGGGACCGACTATATCACGCGCCTGCGCCGCCTGGGCTTCCCCTGCGAGAGCGAGAACGTCTTCACCTCCGGCATGGCGACGGGGCTGTATCTCAATCAGAACTATCCCGGTGCGAGCGTGTATCTCGCCGGAACAAAGGCCTTCTACCGTGAACTGCAGAGTTACGGCATCCGCCTTGTCAACGACGAGAACGGCCACACCGACTGCGACACCGTCGACGTGGTGGTGCAGGGCTTCGATAAAGAGCTTGTCTATGAGAAGCTGGACCGCGCGGTGCACTTCCTGCGCCGCGGATCGGCCTTCATCGCCGCCAACCCCGACTGGGTCTGCCCGATGCCGAACGACGAGGTGCAGCCCGACTGCGGCAGTATCTGCGCGCTGCTGACGGCGTCGAGCGGCGTCAGGCCAACCTATATCGGCAAGCCCAACCGCAACATGATCGACGTCATCTCGAAGATGACGGGCATCCCCAACGATAAGATCTGTGCCGTGGGCGACCGGCTGTATACCGATATCGCCGTAGCCCAGAACGCCGGCAGCGTCAGCGTGCTGGTACTCTCCGGCGAGACGAGCGCCGAGATGGCGGCCGCTGCCGAGCGTCAGCCGGATCTGATCCTGCCGAGCGTCAAGGAACTGCACGACGCCCTTCGATAGAGTAAATATGAGAGTTGGGTTAACTCAGGCAGCCCCGATAAACGGCGAATGGCTTCCCCTGGAGGGGAAGCTGTCGCGGCGCGTGTTACGGCCGCGCCGTGACTGATGAGGTGTCAGCGGTTGTTTTTCTGCTTTGTATCACTGCCGCGGCCACCTCATCCGTCATTCGGCTTGCGGGAGACGCCGAATGCCACCTTCCCCTCAAGGGGAAGGCTTTGCTGACTCAAACCGAAGTAAACATCCTTTTTCGAGGTCCCTTATGAAGCTATCCTATGTGTTTCCGATCCTGCTGGCTCTGGCGATCCTGGTGTTCTACATGCTGCTGCCGCCGCTGTGGTCCTGCCGGCTGCCGAAGAAAAAAGGCGGCACCGACCGCAGAGAGCGTGCGTTTATCGTGCTGCTGACGGCCGTGTATGCCCTTGTGGCCTTCTGGAAGCTGGGCAATACCGCGTCGGCGCAGACGCCGCAGGACATGACGCAGCCCGCCGTGGTCGAACTGGCCGAACCGGCGATCCCGGCGCGTATCCTGCTCTACAGCGGGCTGGGCATGGGCGGCTACGACATCCAGATCTCCGCCGACGGGGAAAACTGGATCCAGATCGCCGATTTTGACCAGAACCACGTCGCCGTTCTCAAATGGAACGAGGTCACGATGAGCGTGACGCCCGTATCTCCGGTGCAATGGCTGCGTCTGGTTGGCCGCGGCGGCGCGGAGCTGCTGGAGATCGCCGTGTTCGATGATAACGGCGCCCTGCTGCCGATCCGCTCCGAGGCTGCGGCGCTCTGTGACGAGCAGCAGCTCGTGCCGGACAGCCAGACCTTTATGAATTCCAGCTACTTCGACGAGATCTACCACGCCCGCACGGCCTGGGAGCATCTGCGCGGCGTCTACCCCTACGAGGTGAGCCATCCGCCGCTCGGCAAGCTGATTTTGTCCGTCGGCATCGCTCTCTTCGGCATGACGCCGTTCGGCTGGCGCTTTTCCGGCACCTTCCTCGGCGTGCTGATGATCCCGCTGATCTGGCTCTTTGCCAAGCGGCTCTTCGGCGGCAAAACGGTTCCGGCCTGTGTGGCTGTGCTGCTCGCGAGCGACTTCATGCACTTCGCCCACACCCGCATTGCCACGATCGACACCTACGGCGTGTTTTTCACGCTGCTGATGTACCTCTTCATGTACGAGTTTCTCACGACCGGACGGCGGCGGATGCTCGCACTCAGCGGCGTCAGCTTTGCCCTGGGCGCGGCCTGCAAGTGGACCTGCTTCTATGCGGGGGCGGGGCTAGGCGTGCTGTGGCTGTGCTGGTGGGTCGGCCGCTTTGTTACGGCGCTGCGCCCGGTATCGGCGACGGAAGGGGAGAGCAGCCCGGCACCGGCTCTCAGACATCTGTGGAAGGAATTTGCTGAGAACGTGCTGTTCTGCCTGGTGTTCTTTGTCCTGGTGCCGATCGCGGTCTATCTGCTGGCCTATCTGCCCTATGCCGCACCGGCCGGGGTCAAGCCCTTCAGCGCGGACTATTTTAAACTCGTGTGGGATAACCAGGTGTTCATGTTCACCTATCACAACGGCGTCCACGCCGAGCACCCCTATTCCTCCCAGTGGTATCAGTGGATACTGGACATCCGCCCGATCCTCTATTATCTGCAGTATTTTGACGACGGCACGCGCTCGAGCTTCGGGGCCTGGGTCAATCCGCTGCTGTGCTGGGGCGGGCTGATGAGCCTTTTCGTGCTGCTCTACATGGCTGTTGCCCGCCGGGATAAGAAGGCGGCCTTTCTGCTGGCGGCCTATGGCGCACAGCTGCTGCCGTGGGTGTTCATCACGCGCACGACCTTTGAGTATCACTATTTCCCCTGCGCCGTGTTTCTGACGCTCTGTCTGGGCTATGTCTTTGCGCTGCTGTGTGAAAACGACCGGCGCGCCCGCCCGATCATGCTGGCCATGACGGGGATCTCCGTGGTGCTGTTCGTCGTGTTCTATCCCGCACTCAGCGGCAAGATCGTCAACAACGCCAATGCCACGTCCTATATGAAGTGGCTGCCGACCTGGCCATTTTAACACTAAGGGGCTGTTGCAAAATGCGGATTAGCTGCACAAATTATGGTTCTGCCGTAGGGGAGGGGCTTGCCCCTCCCGCGCACGCAAATGTATAAATTCGCAAA
>ONNS01000037.1 GCA_900319275.1 uncultured Eubacteriales bacterium | reverse complement strand
CGTTCCTTCCGTTTTCCTCTCAAAATCAAAGCATCGGCTTTGATTTTGATAAGGAAGAAGGAGGAAGCAGAGCGCAGTTTTCGTCATGCCTGACGGAAACGGAGCGCCGCGAGCTTCTTCTGACGTGAGCGCGAGTAACCAATTGCGAAACATTAGTTTCGCAATTGATCAAAGGAGGCGATCCACACGGCATTTCCCGAACGATTTATCACAGAATTGACCGACCGCAGCGACATTGTGGAGGTGGTCTCCTCCTATGTGCGCCTGACGAAACGCAGCGGCGCGAACTACTTTGGGCTCTGCCCCTTCCACAGTGAAAAAACGCCCTCCTTCTCGGTCTCGCCCGACCGGCAGAGCTACCACTGCTTCGGCTGCGGCAAGGGCGGCGACGTGATCGGCTTCATCATGGAGATCGAAAACCTCTCCTTCCCCGAGGCCGTGGAGTTTCTGGCCAAGCGCGCCAACATGAAGCTGCCCGAGGAGGTCAACGACCGCGAGAGCAAAAAGCGCACGCGCATGCTCGCGCTCAACCGCGACGCCGCGCGCTGGTTTTATGAACAGCTCCACACCCCGCAGGCGCAGATTGCCCGCGCGTACATGGAAAAGCGGCGCATCGGCCCCGCGACCGCGAAAAATTTCGGGCTCGGCTACGCGCCGAACAACTGGCGCGATCTGATGGACGCCATGAAAGCGAAGGGCTACACCGATCAGGAGCTCTTCGAGGCGGGGCTGATCCGCCGGCGCGAGCGCAGCAGCTACGACACCTTCCGCAACCGATTGATGTTCCCCGTGATCGACGTGCGCGGCAACGTCATCGGCTTTTCGGGCCGCATCCTTGACGACGGCGAGCCGAAGTACATGAACAGCCCCGACACGCTCGTGTTCGACAAGGGGCGCAACCTGTTTGCCCTGAATCTGGCAAAAAAATCAAAGAGCGGATATATTATTCTCTCCGAGGGCAACATAGACGTGGTGTCGCTGCACCAGGCCGGCTTTGATTCGGCCGTGGCCTCGCTCGGCACCTCGCTGACGGGCGAGCAGGCGCGGCTGATCTCGCGCTATACCAACGAGGTCATTATCGCCTACGACGGCGACGGCGCCGGCATCAAGGCCAGCCAGCGCGCCATCGGCATTCTCGAAAAGCTCGATTTAAAGGTGCGGGTGCTGCGCATGAGCGGCGCCAAGGACCCCGACGAGCTGATCCGAACGAAAGGGCCGGAGGCCTTCCGCGCGCTGCTCGAGGCCTCGGAAAACCAGGTGGACTACCGGCTGCGCTCGATTGCGGCCAAATATGTGCTCGATTCGCCCGAGCAGAAATATGAATTTCTCAAAGAGGCCTACGGCGTCGTGGCCCGTCTGCCCGATCAGGCCCAGCGCGACCTGTACGCCTCGCGCCTCGCCGAACAGGTGGGTGTCAAAGAGGACGCGGTCCGCGGCGACATCGAGAAGACGCGCAGCCAGCTCATCCGCCGTGCGCGCACAAGTGAGACGCGCGCCTCCGCCCGCGCGCCCGACCGTCCGGCGGCCGCCCAGGGCCGGAAGCTGTATTTCGACGACCCGCGCGCCGCGGCGGCCGAGCAGGGACTGATCCGGCTGCTGTTTCTGGACGCGGGCTGTGCCCGGGGCGTTACGCTGCCCGAGAGCGTGGAATTCTCCTCGCCGGAGCTGCGCCACATCTACGAGGCGCTTTGCGAGCGCATCGAGCGCCACGCGCCGGTCAGCCTGAGCCTGCTGCGCGAGACGCTCAGCAGCGAGGAAGTCGATCTTCTGGTGCGGCTGGACCAGGAGCCTGTGAACCTCTCCAACGGAGGACAGGCCATGGCCGACTACATATCCATCATTCACGATCGCTATGCCGAGCGTCAAGCCGCGTCCGCACAGAAGCGGGCGTCGGACGACCTGATGGCGATGCGCGACAAATACCGAGCAACAAAAGCTTATAAGTGAGGGACAGAGACATGGACGAAGAAAAAACCTACACCGAAGAAGAGCTGAACGCCCAGGCGGACGCCCTGCTGGCCGAGGCCGACGACGCGGAGGCCAAAAAGGCCCCCAAGGCCGCCAAGAAAAAGAGCGCCAAGAAAAAAGAAAAGGCCCCCGAGGGCCCGGTCAAGACGCCGGAGGAGCGGCTTGCCGAGCTGCTCGAAAAGGGCAAAAAGGCCGGCAAGCTGACGGCCAAGGAGCTCGGTCTGCTCGAGGAGCTGAATCTCGACCCCGAGGTCGTGGACAAGTTCTACGAGGCGATCGACGCCGCCGGCATCGACATCGACATGCCCACCGGCGACCAGGACGTGCTGGCCCCGCTGGACGACACCGATATGCCCGAGCTCGAGAACCTGGCGGAGATCGAGGAGGTCACCGAAGAAGAGCTCAACGCCGCCACCGACGATCTGCCGAGCGACGTCTCCACCGACGACCCGGTGCGTATGTACCTCAAGGAGATCGGCAAGGTTCCGCTGCTGACGCCCGATGAGGAGCTGGCCCTGGCCGAGCGCATGGCACTCGGCGACGAGGAGGCCAAAAAGCGCATGACCGAGGCCAACCTCCGTCTGGTCGTGTCGATCGCCAAGCGCTACGTCGGCCGCGGCATGCTGTTCCTCGACCTGATCCAGGAGGGCAACCTCGGATTGATCAAGGCCGTTGAGAAGTTCGACCACACCAAGGGCTACAAGTTCTCGACCTACGCCACCTGGTGGATCCGCCAGGCCATCACGCGTGCGATCGCCGACCAGGCCCGCACGATCCGCATCCCCGTGCACATGGTCGAGACCATCAACAAGACCATCCGCGTCTCGCGCCAGCTGCTGCAGGAGCTCGGGCACGACCCCTCGGCCGAGGAGATCGCCGCCGAGATGAACATGCCCGTCGACAAGGTGCGCGATATTCTGAAGATCGCGCAGGAGCCCGTCTCGCTCGAGACCCCGATCGGCGAGGAGGAGGACTCGCATCTCGGCGACTTCATCCCCGACGAGGACGCCTCCGAGCCCTCGGAGGCCGCCAGCTTCTCGCTGCTGCGCGAGCAGCTCGAGGAGGTGCTCGACACGCTGGCCCCGCGTGAGAAGAAGGTGCTGGAGCTGCGCTTCGGCATCGTCGACGGCCGCACCCGCACGCTCGAGGAGGTCGGCAAGGAGTTCAACGTCACGCGCGAGCGCATCCGCCAGATCGAGGCCAAGGCCCTGCGCAAGCTCCGCCACCCCAGCCGCAGCAAAAAGCTGAGAGACTTCCTGAATTAAAGATTGCCCCGGCGCACAAGCGCCGGGGCATATTTGGGCCTGTTGCAAAATACGGTTTAGCTGCACAAATGACGGTTCTGCCGTAGGGGAGGGGCTTGCCCCTCCCGGCGGTACCTTGTTATTATTTATAACTAAATCCCCGCGCGCATGAAATGCGCGCATGCGAAACGCTGTTTCGCATGAAAAACACAGAATAATCTGTGTTTTTTGGGGTCTCCAGCTGACGCGCGTTGTGCGTCAGCTGCGGGCTATTGCCCGCTTACGTCCGCCAACGGCGGACGTGGAGACAAAGTTATAGGCAATAAACGGCGCAATCGCAGCATTTTGCGGTTTCGCCGAACATTATTCGCAAATTAGTACATTTGCGTGCGCGGGAGGGGCAAGCCCCTCCCCTACGTATGAGCCCTTCTTTTACTCGGTTTCCTGCATTTTGCAACACGCCCTATTTGCGCGCAGCGCCTGAGAGGGCTTGGCTCGCCCCGAGCGCAACGAGAAAGGGCTGCCAGGCAGCCGCGTAGGGAGGCATCCCCAGATGCCTCCGCAGACCTGCGCGGTAATCTACGGAGCGATCTGGGGAAACGGAACCTTCCCGCTGCCGGTGGCAGAGGAAGGGAAGATTCCGTTTCCGTAGCCGCGCCTTTGGCGGGCCGTCGCACAAGCAGGCCCGGGAAAGGCATTCGCGGCAAGGCGGCCTCGCTCCCTACGAAAATCATTAAAAATGTGAGAGAACTCGCCTGCCAATGGCGAATTCCCTCACATTTTTTGTGGGCGACCGCAGAGGGGCGCCTCTACTGATCATTGACCGGGAAGACGATGTTCATCGTAAAGATCTGCTCGTCGGTTTGAATGGAATAGCGGCCGCCGTATTTGTGGATGATCTTCTCGATGCTCAGCAGGCCGAAGCCGTGGTTCTGCTCGTCGCCCTTCGAGGTGCGCAGGCGCCCGTCCGCCCACTGCAGCTCGCCCGCATAGCCGTTTTCGGTTGTGACGATGACAAAACCCCGCTCGCGCCGCACTGTCACCTGAACATTTTTGACCTCGGTCTCGGGCAGGGCGGATACGGCCTCGATGCAGTTGTCGATCAGATTGCCGAAGAGCACATAGAGGTCGATCGTGTCCATGAAGTTCAGCGCCGCGCCGTCGATGATGCAGGTAAACTGGATGCCGAGCTTGCGGCACTGGAAGTTTTTCTCCTGAAATACGACGTCCAGCACCTCGCTGCCGGTCTCGATCTGCGAGCCGTAGCTGTCCACGAGCTCCATCATGCGCGCGTATTCCCGCTCGTCGGTCTTGTCCCGGATGGCCAGCAGCTGGTGCTTGAGATCGTGGCACTTGATGTTGATGGCCTCGATGTTCTCCTTGCTGATGCGGTACTGCTCGCGTGCCTGCTCCCACAGCATCGACACCATCTGCAGCCGCCCTTCGGCCTGGTTTTGCCGCAGCATACTGTGCTGCACCAGCAGCAGAAAGACAGAGCAGAGTATATTGAACAGGCTCTTGAATACTTCCATCCATACGGAATCCATGGTCACGAGCTTGGAATAGACCAGATTCATATATAGATTGATCAGCAAGGAAACGACAAGCAGCAGCAGCATGGCGTGGAAGTCCAGCGTATGCGCCTCGGTCAGACGGTTATGCCGGAACATGAGCAGGTAGATAAGCCCATAACTCAGCAGCAAACAGACAAACCAGTTGAGCGCCACCGGCACATTCATCTTCGTTGTGATGTAATAGGCCAGCAGATCCGGGCGCAGGAGAGAGATCAGGTTATCGAGCATACTCGCAATATGCTCGGCCGAGAAAACCGCCGCGGCCAGATAAAAAGTCTCTGTCCATGCGGCCTTACAGCAGAAGCGGATCGCGCACATCGCGATCAGGGCCTCGACGAGAAAGAGGAACACAATATAATAAAAGTTCTCGGTCAGAATGGGCAGCAAAAACGCGAGCAGAAAGCACAGCGCCGAGCAGCTGAGCACGCGCAGCCCATAGTGCTCGCGCTTTGGCAGCTTCCAGCTGAAGAGCAGCATACCCGATAGATAGCGCAGCATGAAATTAAGCTTGAGCACCAGGAAGGGATTGATGAACAGGGCCATATCAGAACCTCCCGAGGTTGATCTTCTTATTGCCGTAGAAATCGGCGATCTGCTGCATGAATTCCTTCTTCCGCAGGCGGCTGATGGGCAGCCGATCGCCGTTCGTGAGCACGACCTCGTCGGCGTCGATCCGCTGCACATGGTTGAGATTGACTACAAAGGACTTGTTGCACATGGCAAAGCTGCCGTCGTTGAGACTCTCCAGCACATCCTTCATCGTGCCGCGGGTCGAGACCGTCTCGTCGGCCAGATGAAAGCTCAGGACGTGGTTGAAAATATCCACATAGTATATTTCGTCGAAAAAGACGCTCACGGTCTTCTCCGCCGAACGGATCAGCATTTTCTGCCGCGGCTCGGAGGCGAGCTTTCTCACCGCGCGGTTCATCTTGGCCGAAAAGAAATTATACTGCAGGGGCTTGACGATAAAGTCAAAGGCGTCGACCTCGTAGCCGTTGACAGCAAAGCGGGCCAGCGCTGTAACAAAGATCAGCAGCACATGGGTATCCCGCTCGCGCAGGGCCTTGGCAACATGCATGCCGTTCATGGCTGGCATGTCGATGTCCATAAAGACAAGGTCGTATTCGCTGCGGTACTGCTCCAAAAACAGGATGCCGTTGTCATAGCGCCGTGTTTCGATCTCCAGCTTGTTTTCCCGGGCATAGCGTTTAAGATGGGACTGAAGGGATTCCGCGTCCCGGTCGTTATCCTCGACGATTGCCGCACGAAGCATGGTCGTTCACCTTCTTAATTATATTGTAGCGGAAAAGAGAAGAAAATACAAGGTTGCCGGAGCTCTCCCACTGGCGGAGAGCTCCGGCTGATTGGCTGAAAAGCAGATTACTCGTTGACGACCACGGAGAAGGCCTCGTTGTCGCACTCGACGGTCAGCTCGGCATAGTCCTCGAGCAGCTCGGGATCCTCTTCGGAGGTGGTGACGGAGCCGTTCATGACATAGGTGACATCCGTGCCGGTCAGAACGACCTCAAGGGTGCCCTCGTCTTCGCTGACGACCTCATAGGTGCCGGTGACAAAATAGAACCAGTTGGTGACGACAACATAGGAGTTGTGGATAATGGAGGTGTTGTCGACCAGCAGGAAGGTGCCGTCGTCCTTGAGGGTGAGGACCTTCGCGACGCCGTTGTAAACGTCGTTCTCATAACCGGCTTCGCAGTAGACGGTGTTGCCGACATAGGTGTTGTCGGCGAAAGCAGTGGTGCCGATGGCGGACAGGACCAGGACCAGGGCGATGAGCAGAGACAGCGCTTTTTTCATTGTATTTTCCTCCCAATAATCATTTGAGTATGTTATTTTTTGCAGAACCGGCAGAGGCGTTCCAGTGTCGCCCCCGCCGGGACGTACATGGTTTTGGCTCCTCCTCTGGGGGGGGAGCTGTCGCGGCGCGTTTCACGCAAGCGCCGTGACTGAGGGAGTTATTCGACGACTTCGATATTCTTTTTCCGTCTTCCGGCGATGAGGCCGGCGGCGATCAGCGCCAGGGCGACGACGCCCACGCCGATGTTGCCCTCCATCAGCCAGATGCGCCAAGGCGCGGTGGCATAGGTGATGACCGTAGCGTCCGAGGTCTTATTGACCGTCGAGGAGTTGACCTGCGTATAGAAGATGTTCTTGCAGGCTTCCCGCATGACGCGGATGGTGCTGGGATTCTTGGTGTCGGCAAACTTGGTGGGCAGCGTGGTCTCGTTTGCGAGCATCAGATCGTTGCCGCTGGAGACGCCGGCCTCGACGTGCATATAGGCGTTGCCGTTATAGTCGGTGATGACGGTGCCGAGGAAGCCCCATTCGCCGCGCAGCATGTCCTTGAGCAGGGCGGAGGATGCACCGCACCACTTGTCGCCGATGCGGTTGAAGGAGCTCATCAGCGCCGTGCAGGCGCGCGTCTCCTTGTAGACGGTCTCGCCGTTATCGAGGTACTTGAGCGTCGTGGTGGGCTCCTTGACAAGGATCTCGTAGGCACGCGCATAGATCTCGCGCAGGGCCTGCTCGTTGCACCAGACGACAAAGCCGTTCGAAATACGGTAGCGGTCCATATCGTTGAGGACAAAGTGCTTGGCATAGCAGGTCAGGCCGAGGTCGGCCGCGCCCTTGACCGTGGCGGCGCACATCCGGCCGCTGATCAGCGGATCCTCGGAGTAGTATTCAAAGCCGCGGCCGCCGAAGGGCGAGCGGTGGATATCGCAGCCGGGGGCATACCAGCCGTTCATGTTGGCGAGCAGCGCCTCGTTGCCGACACTGCGGCCAAATTCCTCGGCGAGCTCCACGTTCCAGGTGGCCGCCGTCAACGTGGCCGAGCAGTTGAAGTTGCCGCTGGTGCCAAAGCCCAGACCGCCGTACTGCTTGAGCCCGGCAGGGCCGTCGGTGGCGCCGGAGGCGGGCAGGTCGACCGCCTTGACGGCAGGCGTGCCCTGGTTGCCGGCATAGATCAGCTTGCTCATGGATTTCGGGCCCATCTGGTCGAGCAGCATATCCCAGCGCGGATCGTCGTAGGCCGCGCCGCGCAGGGCGACTGCCGTCCAGACCGGATCGGCGCCGGTCGTGGGCGCCTGTTCGTCGGCGACATAGTAATCCGGGGTATAGGCGCCGAGTCTCGCGATCGTGGCGTCGGAGGCCGTGAGGTCCTCCGCTGTCGGCGCGGTCGGGAAGGAGGCGGCGAAATTCTCGCGGGTGAAGAGCGTGCTCTTGCCGCCCGCGGCCTCGGTATAGGGCACGAACTGGGCGTTGAGATCGTCAAAGCGGTTCACGGCGGCCTGTACGGTCAGCGCATCCCTGGCTTCGGCAGAGAGGTTGCGCGTCTCGCCCTTCTGGGCGTCGATCTCGCTCTGGCGGGGATTGCTCTCGCCGTAGACGACCTTCTTTGCGACGGTATAGACATACTCGCAGTTCTCGCCATAGGTCTCGTGTGCGTTTTTGTTGACGGTAATGCGGTAGTCACCCTCGTCGAGGACATAGCAGCGCTCGGTCAGAAAGTCATAGGAGGCCATGTTCTCGATCGGGAAGGAGAGCGTGTAGTCGGCGGACTTGCTGGGCTGCAGCAGCTCGGTCTTGGCAAAGGCGGCGAGCACGGTGTCGGATTTCTCCACACCGCCGACCGTGTAGGGCGCGTGGAAATAGAGCTGGATCACGTCCTTGCCGGCCACGTCACCGGTGTTCTTCACGGTGACGGTGACGACGATGTTGCCCTTGTCGGCCTTCGCGCTCTTGATGCTCTGCTCGAACGTGGTGTAGCTCAGGCCGTAGCCGAAGGGGTAGGCGACCGCGTCCTCGTAGGACTTGCCGCTCTCACCCTCGACGGTGAAGCTGCCGCCGTCGGCCGAGACGGTCTCGTAGTAGCGATAGCCGAAGTAGATGCCCTCCTCGTACTCGACAACATAGCTGTCGCCCAGGGCGTTCGACTTGGAGACGTTCAGGTACTGTACGGGTGAGGTGTTCGGGAAAGTCGGGTCGGCGGTCATATCCACGACCCAGGTATCGACCGTGTGGCCGGAGGGGTTCACGTCGCCCTTGAGGATATTGGCGAGCGCGACCGTGCCGCGGGAGCCGGGATAAGCCATCCAGAGGATCGCGTCGACCTGCGGATCGTCGCGCAGTGCGCCGATCTCCATGACGTTGGCGCTGTTAATGACGACGATGACCTTGTCAAAGTTCGCCTCGGCGTGGGCGAGCAGCTCGCGCTCCTCCCGACTCAGCTCCAGCTGGTGCTGGCCTGGCTCGTAGTTCGCGGTCTCGGCGACGCTCGTCTGCATGGCGGTCACGCCCGCGTCGAGCGCAGCCTTGAGATCGGTACAGAAGTCCATGCCCTCGCCGCCCTGACGGCCAAAGACGAGGATCGCCGCGTCGCCGTAGCTTGCATAGCTCGCGGTGACATCGTCGGTGTACCAGCTCTGGGGGAACTCGCCGATGTAGTAGGTCATGTCGGCGGCCTTGTCCATCGTGGTTTTGGCCACGGGGACCTTATCGAGATTGTTTTTATAGAGCTCGGTCAGCGTGGGGTTGACCCGGAAGCCGGCCTGCGTCAGCGCGTCGGTCAGCGTCGTGCACTGGCCCTCGTCGCCGGCGCCCGAGCCGGTGCCGCCAAAGACGGTCTCGACGCTGCGGCGGCCCATCAGGCTCACCGCACCCGCGGCCATCGGCAGCGCGCCGTTTTCATTCTTCATCAGGACGATGCCCTCTTCCGCAATGCGGCGCGTCACGTCCTTGGCAACCTTGTCCGCCTCCTCGGCGGTCTTGGAATCGAGTGTATAGTATTCGGTATCCCAGTTCTCGGCGCCCTCCTTGGTCGTGATCGTGGCCTCGCCGAGACCGACGTACACGTCCAGCAGACGCGAGAAGTAGTTCGCGGCGACGTTGGCCGCCAGCAGCAGCACCAGCAGCACGCAGCCGATCGAGAGCAACACGCGGCCGCCCTTCCGGGCTTTCTTTTCCTTATTCATGGAAGCATCCTCTCCTTTATTGGCAGTTCCGTTTTCGCTGCGCCCAGCATACGGTCTGCCGGTCTCCTTTGCAAGCGATCTGCCCGCAACTGTCGTTTTCGCGACCGCAACTGCGCCGCACGCGCAGGAGAAGTTAATAAAATGACAGTTCCGGTCAATTCCCTTGCGGAAAGACCGGAACTTTTTTATTGTATGGCCAGCATCAGCCATAAAAAATAATGAAAGGATGACTAAGTTGAACAAAAAACTGTTCTCTGCCCTGTCCCTGCTGCTGATCGCGGCGCTGCTGCTCGGCGGTGCGGCCGCCTTCGCCGACTACACCGCGCCGGAATACGAATGGCCCTTTATTAAAAAGGTGCCGATGAAGCCCAAGTACACCGAGGACGTCGAGCACCACGGCACCGTGGAGACCCTGCGCTACACGACCCACGCCTACGCCATCGAGGCCGTCGCGGCGGGCGATGTGCTCTCCGCCGAGGACGACAACCCCGACATCATGCCGCTCGACAAGGATGCCCTCTGCGGCGATCAGACCGAGTTCGTCATGGAAAAGGAGCTGCTGGTCTATCTGCCCTACGGCTACGACCCCGCCGAGAAGTACAACGTCGTCTACGCCCTGCACGGCACCGAGGGCGACGAGACCTATTGGATCGGCGACTGCGCCACCGGTTCGAGCACCCGCAAGCTCCTCGACCGTATGATCGACAAGGGTGAATGCGCGCCCTTCATTCTCGTGACGCCCAATTACTACTCCATCCCCGCGGACAAGGCCGAACTCTTCACAGACTGGTACACCGGCGATATGCTCGCAAACATCTGGCCGATGTACTTCTGGCAGGAGCTGCGCAACGACATTATCCCGCTCGTAGAAAGCACCTATTCCACCTACGGCGGCGAAGCGGATGCTCGCGACCACCGCGCCTTCTGCGGCCTGAGCCGCGGCAGCATGACCACCATCAACTCGGTGATGATGCACTGCCTCGACCAGTTTGCCTACTTCGGCGCCTTCTCCGGTGCCTGGTGCGACTTTGACGCCTTCAAGGCCGCCCTCGAATCCGACGAGTACAAGGATCTCGACGTCAAGTTCTGGTACAACGGCAACGGAACCGCCGACTTCTCGCTCGAAAACCACGAGGCCTTCCGCGACCGCTGCCTCACCGAGATGCCCGACCGCTTTGTCGACGGCGAAAACTTCGCCTGGATCAGCTTCAAGGGCGGCGCCCACGCCTACAACTGCTGGCTGCCCGATCTGTACAACTCGCTGCTTGTATTCTTTACGAAATAATACCAATCTTCAATAAAACGCTTACAAAGAAGCGTTTTATGCGCAGCGAAGGCTGCGCCAGGCAAAGCCTGCGCTTTGCCGAAGATTGGTATTGCACGGCTTCTTCAAAGGCGCAATGCGCCTTTGCCTGTGAGCACAATGGCTCACAGGCAATTAAACGATTTTTAATCGTTTAATTGAAGAATAGTATAAGATAAGAAAGGACGAAATTGACGATGAAAAAGCTTGTTTCTCTACTCCTGGCTCTGGCGCTGTGCCTGAGTCTCGGCGCGGCCGCGTTTGCCGACTGCTACACCGACGCCGGTTTTATCAAGAAGATCCCGATGAAGCCCAAATACACCGAAGCTGTTGAAAACCATGGCACGGTCGAGGTGCTCAGCTACACCTGCCATGCTTACGCGCTCGAGGCCATCGCCGCCGGCAACTTTGAGATCTGCGAGAGCGCCGACGGCAACACCGTCCTGCCCGAGGTCCCGGAGGGGCTGCTGCCCGAAGCCGGCACCGATATCATGGTCGAAAAGCAGCTCTACGTCTATCTGCCCTACGGCTATGATGCCTCGAAGGACTATAACGTACTCTATCTGATGCACGGCGGCGGCGAGGACGAGGCCTACTGGCTCAGTGAGGAGCGCATGGGCAAGGGCACGCTGGCCCTGCTGGACCGCATGTTCGACAAGGGCGAGGCCGAGCCCACGATCATCGTCTGCCCCACGTTCTACTCCTTTGAGGGCGAGGGCGAGCAGTATGTGTTCGCCAGCGGCGCCTGGCCCGTGTACTTCTGGCAGGAGCTGCGCAACGACGTGATCCCGCTCATCGAGACAACCTACCATACTTACGCCCACGGCGACGTGAGCCTTGAAAACCTGCAGGCTACCCGCGAGCACCGTGCCTTTGCCGGCTTCTCGATGGGCTCGGCCACCTCGCTGCAGTCCGCGTTCATCCACTGCTTTGATATTCTCGCCTACATCGGCTCATACTCCGGCTCGCTGACCCCGGCCGAAAAGCTGGAAGCGGCGCTCAACAGCGAGGAATACAAAGAGCTGCCCGTCAAGTTCTGGTACAACGGCAGCGGCAGCGCCGATATGGCGCACGATGAGCATCAGATCATGGCCTCTCAGGTGCTCGCCGATATGCCCGAGCGCTTCACCGACGGCGAGAACTACTGCTGGGTCGAATTCAAGGGCGGCACGCACGCCTACAACTGCTGGCTGCCGCATCTGTACAACTGCCTGCGCGTGTTCTTCAAGTAATAACTTTGTCTCCACGTCCGCAGAATGCGGACGTAAGCGGGCTGTAGCCCGCAGCTGACGCACAACATGCGTCAGCTGGAGACGACGTTGCAACGGTATCCCCGAAAAACACAGATCGTTCTGTGTTTTTCATGCGAAACAGCGTTTCGCATGCGCGCATTTCATGCGCGCGGGGATTTAGTTATACCATAATGAATATACGGCAAAACAGCACAGCTGTTTTGCCGTATATTCATTGCAATGCGCATCGGGCGAATGATTCCCTGAATCATTCGCTGCCAAACGTGTCGTTTGGCAGCGAAATCAATCGAATCGTCGATTGATTTCGCCATCCGATACTCATTATCAGGCAACAAAGCAGAAGACGGTTCCCCATCTCAGGATCTGAAATAGGGAACCGTCTTCTGTTTCGTTTGTATGAGTTTCAGACGCTGTTTTTCGCGCGGCGCTTGCGCACAACGGCCACAACGACCAGCGCCGCCGCGGCGAGCCCGACCGGAAGAATAATGTACAGCAGAACGTTCTCGGTGCGTGCGGCCGTCATATCGAGCACAAATTTCTGCGGGCGGACCGTGCTGTCCGGGTCATCGAGGCCCAGATCCGTCACATAATCGTCAAAGTAGCGGATCAGCTCGGTATTTGTCAGACGGACAAGCTTGCCCTCCAGCGGGATATCGTCAAAAAATCCAGTTTCTCGTCGAGGTAATCAAAGGTATCCTCCTGCCCCTTGTCGAGGACAGCCCGGTCGTTGACCGAGGCCGCCTTCACCGCGATGGCGTCTCCGCTGTTGAGGATCACGAAATAATAGGAATCCTCGCTGGAGTTGATGCCGTTCATCGTGTTCGTTTCCGTCGCAAATGCATCCAGAACAAACTGCGCCTCCACACGGACGAATTCACCGACCGGAGCGCCGCTTCCGAAATCGACTTGCTCCGTCATATCGATGCTCTCTCCCCTGGTCAGAAAATCGGAATGCTGATGAAACACGTTCATCAGAAACGCCAGCAGCGCCACGAGCAGGAAGCCGAACAGATACCGCCCCGCCAAAGCGAGAAAGGCTGCGCCGGTTCCCGATTTCTTCACTTTCCGATTCGTTGCCGGCGCCGCGCCGGTCGGATTGACAGGCGTCTGTGCCGTGCCGCTCTCCGGCCAGGCGTCACTTGACCGCAGATTGTTCAGCGGTGTCCCGCATTCGGCACAATACCTGCTTTCTCCATCGTTTTTCGCGCCGCAGCGCGGGCAAAAGGTAACACTCATTGTCCTCTCTCCTTGTCAGATCATTGATTGGATGCCATCACGCCCCGATAAACTTGTCTCGAGGCCCACGGCGTGTTTTATGCATGTATCGTCTGTATATATCATAATGAATAAAAGATGGCGAAAAGCCAAAAAGCTTTTCGCCGCGCCACTTTGTGGCGCAGCAAAACAGCACAGCTGTTTTGCCGTTTATTCATTGCAATGAGCATTGGGCGAATGATTCCTTGAATCATTCGCTGCCAAACGTGTCGTTTGGCAGCGAAATCAATCGAATCTTCGATTGATTTCGCCATCCGATGATCATTATAACAGCACGCCGCTGAAAAAGCAATGGGCAAGACAGTATGGAAAAATGTGCGTCTTGTATGTACGATCCTCAATATACCAACAGCGCCCTTCCGATACGCGCATCGAAAGGGCGCTGTTGGTATTTGCTTATTTATCCCTTGACCGCGCCGGCGGCGACGCCGCGGATGATCTGCTTCTGGCAGAGCATATAGAACACGATGACCGGGATGATACTCAGCAGGATCAGGGCCATCGTGGCGCCGAGATCGACGGTGCCGTAGCTGCCCTTGAGGTATTGAATATGAATCGGGATCGTGCGGTACTCGTTGATGTCCAGCACCAGGTACGGCAGCAGATAGTCGTTCCAGACCCACATGATCTCCAGGATGCCGACCGAGACCAGCGTGGGCTTGAGCATCGGCAGCACGACCATAAAGAAGGTGCGCAGCGGACCGCAGCCGTCGATCGAGGCCGCCTCTTCGATCTCGAGGGGGATAGACTTGACGAAGCCGACAAACATGAACACCGCAAGCCCCGCGCCGAAGCCCAGGTAGATGACCGGGATCGTCCACGGTGTATTGAGGTGAAGATTATAGGCCGTCTTCGAGAGCGTGTACATGACCATCTGGAACGGCACCACCATCGAAAAGACGCACAGATAGTAGATCCCCTTGCACGCAAGCGAGTTGACGCGGGCGATATACCAGGCCGCCATCGAGGTGCAGATTAGGATCAGTGCCGTGGACATCAGCGTGATGACCGTGGAGTACAGCGCGCTCTTCCAGAACGGATAATTGCCGAAGGTCATGCCTTTGATAAAGTTGCTGACGCCCGCCCACATCTCGCCGAGCGGCAGGGCAAAGGTGTCGGTCTTGACAAAGGTGTTGAGCTTGAAGGAGTTGATGACAACTGCGAGCACAGGCAGCACATAGATGATGCTGATGACGGCAAAAACGACCGTCAGCACCGTTTTGCGGCGGTTCTCGCTGGTCAGGGATTCCTGTTTATTCATTACTGCTGCACCTCCTTGCGGCGTGTAAAGCCAAGCTGGGCCAGGCCCAGTCCGGCGACGAGGATGAAGAACAGCACCGCTTTGGCCTGGGCCACGCCGGGCGAGGCGGAGCCGGAGCCATAGAAGGTGTTATAAATGTTCAGCGCCAGCATTTCCGTGGTCTTGATGACCGTACCGCCCTCCTGGATGACAAAGGGCTGGCCGCCGGTCAGCGCCAGGTTCTGGTCGAAAAGCTTGAAGCCGTTCGTCAGGCTCAGGAAGGTGCAGATCGTGATCGATGGCATGACGTTGGGGATCGTCACCCGAAACAGGATCTGCCGGCGGTTCGCGCCGTCGATGCGCGCGGCCTCGAGCATATCCTCGGGCACAGCCTGCAGTCCGGCAATGTAAATGATCATCATATAGCCGACCTGCTGCCAGCACATCAGAATGATCAATCCCCAGAAGCCGTACTTGCTCTCCAGCAGGATCGACGAGCCGAAGCGCGAGAGGATGCCGTCGAAGATCATCGACCAGATATAGCCCAGGACGATGCCGCCGATCAGGTTCGGCATGAAGAAAACAGTACGGAACAGATTCGAGCCCTTGATGCCCTGCGTCAGCACATAGGCGACCGCAAAGGCCAGCACGTTGATCAGCACCAGGCTGACAACGGCGAACAGGGCCGAGTACCAGAAGGCGTGAATGAAGGTGGGGTCCGAGAGCGCCTTGGCATAGTTTCCAAAGCCGATAAAGGTGGCCTTGGAGATCGTGCGGAATTTGCAGAACGACAGATAAATGCCCTGGAAAAAGGGCCAGACAAAGCCGATGCCGAACGATATGACCATCGGCCCTACAAACAGCCAGGCCCAGCGGCGCATGGGATTTTTAAAGAGTCCCAGCAGGCCGCGCGCATTGCGCGGCTTTGCAGACGAGTTCATCGAATCATCTCTCCTATGAAGGGATTTAGAAAACCGGGCGGACGAAATACGTCCGCCCGGCGAGCTGGTATATTGCCTTAGCTTCAGTCGGCGTTGGCAGCCTTGTACTGCACGGCCCAGCCGTCAACGAAAGCGGTCTTGACCTGCTCCCAGTTGGCCTCGCTCTGGTCGGCGTTGTACTGGTTGAGCGCGGAGACGAGGGCGGCGCGGTAGTCGTCCACGTTGGGCTGATAGTTGGTGGCCCAGTCCATGACGTAGCAGCCGTCGGCGGTGTACTTCGCGGCGTCGTTCAGGAAGCCGTTGGAGGACTCGACCGCGGATTTGTAGGGCATGATGCCGAGCTGCTCGACCATGGCGGCGGAGGCGTCGGGATCGGTGACAAGCCACACCATGAAGTCGATGGTGGCCTTCTGGTTGGCCTCGGAGACCTCGGAGTTGACGGCCCAGCAGTTCTCGGTGCCGCAGTTGAGACCGGCCTTCTCCTCGCCTTCAACACCGCAGTAGTAGGGGATCATCGTGGCGTTGGGAACAGCCTCGGAAACAGCGGCATACTCCCAGGAGCCGTTGACGAAGAACGCGGCCTTGCCGTCCTTGAACTCGGCCTCGGCGTCGTGGCCGCCGGTGGCGAGATCGGTGGGAGCGGTCAGGCTGTTGTTGATGCAGAGATCATACAGGTTCTTGAAGTTCTCCATGTAAGCGCCGCTCAGCTCGGCAGGGCACTCGGTCCAGCCGCCGGCGTCGCGCTCTTCATAGAAGTACTCGAGGTTGGCCATGTGGCCGGTGAAGCGCCAGGAGGAGGAGCCGTCCATATCGGAGGAGGAGAACGCGTCGAAGCCGAGCTCGGCAGCGCGGGCGTGGATGTCCTCAGCGACAGCCTTCAGGCCCTCGAAGTTCTTGATCTCGTCCATGCTGTGGCCGGCCTTCTCGATCAGGTCGGGGTTGACAATGATGCCGTAGCACTCATAGCAATAGCCGATGGAAACGAGCTTGCCTTCCTCGTCATAGAGGTTGTAGGCGTCGGTGTTCAGCTCGTCGGCGATCGCGGTTCCGGTCAGGTCGAGCGCATACTCGCCCCACTCCTTGACGCCGGCCTGGTTGCCGATGACAAACAGCGTGGGGGCGTCCTTGCCCTTGTCCATCTCGGAGGTCAGGGTCTGCTTATAGGTGCCGGAAGCAGCGGTGACGACCTTGACCTGCACACCGGTCTTCTCGGTGTAGGTCTTGGCGAGCTGCTGCAGCGTCTCGTCCAGTTCGGGCTTGAAGTTCAGCCAGTAGACAGAGCCCTTGTCGTCAGCGGCATAGGCGCCGATGCCGAGGCACAGGACCATGACCAGCGCCAGCATGAGGGAAAGTGCTTTTTTCATGATACATTTGCTCCTTTTTATAAATTTCTTATTTTAACGTCTCGCGGACGTAAAATACTATGTTCTGCGCGAGCAGACGCTGCCGCCCTCGCGCAGGGCGGTGTCCAGAAGCTCCCGGCGGCAGCCGCCGCCGTGCAGCTGTGCATCGAGCAGCCCGACGGCCCGGCGGCCCATGGCCTCCTTGGGCTGCACAAGCGTGGTGAGCGTGGGGATCGTATAGAGTGTGCTCTCGATCCCGTCGATCGCGATGACCGAGCAGTCCTCCGGCACACGCACCCCGGCGTCGCTCAGCGCCTTGATGGCCGCCATGGCCATCGCGTCGGAGATGCAGAAAAGCGCCGTAAAGCACAGCCCCCCGTCGATCGCCGCGCGCACACAGCGATAGGCATCGCTCATGTCGTAGCTGCCGCAGGCAAGCACCAGTGCATCATCAGACGCAAGGCCGTTTTCCCGCAGGGCGCGGCGATAGCCCCGGCAGCGCAGCTCACTGATCGAACGGTCGTCCGGCGCGCTGAGCAAAATGCCGATGTCCCGGTGGCCGCGCTCATACAGCAGTGTGACCGCCTGTGCGGCCGCGCGCTCATCGTCGATCGAAACGGAGGAATAGTCCGCCGCCGAGAGCGTACCGAAGCTGTTCGTAAAGCTGCAGCAGACAAACGGGACGCCGAGGCGCGCCGTCCGCTCGGCGGTATAGTCCGTGCTGCCGCCCAGCAAAATCAGCCCCAGCAGGCGCTTCGAGCGCGCCAGCTCAGCCGCCGCGGCCAGCTCGTCCTCGCCGGCGCGGATCTGGTGGAGCACGACGGTATAGCCCGCCGCTTTGGCCGTCTCGTCGATCGCGCGGATGATCGGCGTGAAAAACGGGTTTTCCGCCCCGCGCACAACAAGCCCGATGCTGTCAGACGTTGGTCGGACCAGATCGCGCGCGGCGTTGTTCGGCACATAGTGCAGCGCATGCACCGCCGCCCATACGCGCTCGCGCACGCCGTCGCTGACGTCGGGGTGGTCGTTGAGCACGCGGGAGACCGTACTGACAGAAACGCCGCTGTACGCGGCCACGTCCTTGATGGTCATGCCGTCGCCTCCCGTGCCATCCGCTGGAAACGATACCGATAACGTTTCCACCATCTGATTCTGTTATAACGCAAGCGACCGCACGGTGTCAAGAAAACTTCCATTTTTTGTAGAGTCGCATAAATGCCGCCCTCTATTTTTGGGCAGTTTGACAGTGTCCGGGTGCAGCAGGAAAAGCGGCTTGTACATTTTCGTGATAATTCAGCAGACACAGCCCAGCGTTCGGATCGGAAATGTTTTCAGCCAAGAGCTCTTCAACCGTTGATTTTTCACCGCTGCGCTGTTATGATTATATACAACTATCATGTCGGAGGTCGCCGTATGGAAGACGCATACGAAAAACGCGGATATCTGCTGGAGGACTTCCGGCTGTTCCATCTAAAGGACGACCGCGGCGCCGACGTGGGCTATCACTACCACGAGTTTCACAAGCTCGTGTTCCTGCTCTCGGGCAGCGGCGGCTATGTGATCGAGGGGCGGCGCTACGCGCTGCAGCCCGGCGACATCGTGCTGGTCGGCGCGCTGAGTGTCCACAAGCCGGAGTTTCCGGCCGGGCAGCCCTACGAGCGCATTATCCTCTACCTCTCCCCCAGCTTTCTGCAGCAGAATTCGGACGAGGATTTTCACCTGGAGGACGCTTTCTCCGGCGTGCGCGGGCATGTGCTTCGCCCCGGGACCGATTTTCGCCGCGGCTTTCTGACGCTGCTGCTGGGACTTGAAAAGGAGCTCGGCGGCGATGCGCCGGGTCGGGTGATCGTCTCGCGCTGTCTGCTGGTGCGCGCGATCGCTGAGCTCGCTCGCGAGCTGCTGCGCGGCGGCACCGAGCTGCCCCGTCCGCTCGCGGCGCGCGACGGAAAAATCCTCGAGATCCTGCGCTATCTGGACGACAATCTGACGGCCGACTTTTCGATCGACGATCTGGCGGCACGCTTTTACATCAGCAAATACCACATGATGCGCCGTTTCCGGGACGAGGCCGGGATCTCGATCCATACCTATCTGTCCGACAAGCGGCTGCTGCTGGCGCGCGAGCTGATACAAAACGGCGAGAGTGCAACCAACGCCTGCTTTGCCTGCGGCTTCAAGAGCTACTCGGCCTTCTCGCGCGCCTACAGCAAGCTCTTCGGCGCTACGCCCACCGGCCGCGGCTTGACCGGGTCGGAGCTTCCCACCGAGGACAATATGATCGAATAATGGGAGGGACCCATGCACTATATAAAAATGCACGGAGCCGGGAACGACTTCGTGCTGTTGGATAACCGTGACGGACACATCCGCGCGGAGGAATACGCCGCTCTCGCGCGGCGGCTCTGTGCGCGGCGGCTCTCGATCGGGGCCGACGGCCTGATGATCGTGGAGCGCTCGCGCAAGGGCGGTGATATCGCCATGGTCTTTCTGAACACCGACGGCAGTCTCGGCGAGATGTGCGGCAACGGTGCGCGCTGCATCTGCCGCTACGCGCACGATCACGGCCTGGCCGGTGAGGAACAGCGCATCGAGACCACAGCCGGACTTGTGATCGGTCGGCGGCTCGCGGCCGACCGCTACCGCGTGCGCCTGAACGACCCGAGCGTGATCCGCCCCCATGTCGAGCTGTGCCTGCCGGAGCGTAGTCTCGATTGCTTTTATATTGAGCTCGGCAAACCCGGCATCCCCCACGCCGTGCTGCATTGGGAGGGCTGGGACCGGCTTGCGCGGCGCGCGCTTTTTGAGCTCGGCGCCCTTATACGCACTCACAGCGCCTTTCCGCGCGGCGCAAATGTGACCTTCTGGCAGCGTGCGGGACACAACCGCGTCAAGGCGATCACCTTTGAGCGCGGCGTTGAGGATTTCACGCTCTCCTGCGGCACCGGCGCGGGCAGCACTGCCGCGGCACTGCACGTGCTCGGCCACGCCGACGGCGACGTGACGCTGGACTTTCCCGGCGGGACGCTCGCGGTATCGCTGACCGAGACGGACGGCGCCGTGCGCGATATCTATCTCACCGGCCCCGCCGTCACCGTGAGCGAGGGTGAGTACATTGGCACATAATGCCTGAAAGAGTCCGACTTTTAATACGTATCAAAAAATAAAGGGAGGTTATTGTATGCGTGGAGATATTGCCCTCCTTGCGCTGAACTCTGCGGAAAAAACGGGGCGTCGTGTCAATCAGATCCTGTCTGAATGGCGCGGCGGCGGAGACTATTTGATTGGCGTTGAGTGCCCGCGCTTTAGCAGCGGCGAGGCCAAATGTGTGATCCGCGAGTCGGTGCGGGACCGGGACGTGTACATTCTGCTGGACGTGTGCAACTGGTCGCTGACCTATTCCATGTTCGGCCAGACCAATCATATGTCGCCCGACGACCACTATCAGGACCTGAAGCGGGCCATTGCTGCCTGCGGCGGAAAGGCCGACCGCATCACGGTGATCATGCCCTTTCTGTACGAGGGGCGGCAGCACCGCAAGACCACCCGCGAGTCGCTCGACTGTGCGGTGATGCTGCGGGAGCTGGAGGATATGGGCGTCCACAGTCTGATCACCTTTGATGCCCATGACCCCCGGATGCAGAACGTGGTGCCGCTGCTGGGGATGGAAAACGTGTCCCCGGCGCTGCAGTTCACGCAGGCCTTTCTGGCGGAATACGAGGACCTCGCGATCGACAGTGAGCACATGATGTTTATTGCGCCGGACGAGGGCGCCACCGGACGCGTGGTTTTTCTGGCGAGCCTGTACGGCGTCAACATCGGGATGTTCTATAAGCGCCGGGATTACACGCGCATCGTCAACGGCAGCAATCCCGTTGTGGCCCACGAATTCTGCGGCAGCTCGGTCGAGGGAAAGGACGTGATCGTCATCGACGATATGATCGCCTCGGGCGGGAGCATGCTGGATACCGCGCACCAGCTCAAGGACATGGGAGCCAGGCGGGTCTTTATCTTCTCGACCTTCGGCCTGTTTACCAGCGGGCTTGACAAATTCGACCGGGCCTTTGCCGATGGCTGGTTCGACCATATCTTCACCACGAATCTCGTCTACCAGACGCCGGAGCTGCTGGCGCGAAACTACTATTCCACCGTGAACATGGAGCGCTATATTGCTGCGCTGATCGACAGCCTGAACCGCGGCGAGTCGCTCCACGAGCTGACCAAACCGGCGGCGAGGATCCAGAAAGCGCTGGCACTGTACCGCGGGTAAAGTCATTGTTCGATGGAGAGAGGTAAAAATTCCAGACGGAACAGCAACAATGCTGCAAGTCCGTCTGGAATTTCTGTTATTGCTTTTCCGTCTCCGCTTCGTCGCCCTCATCGGCGTCGAGATCAAGCAGCTGCGCAATGGCGCTGACCTTTTCACCGAGATCGGCGGGGGGCGCGTCCGGCTCGGCGGGCAGCGCGTCCACAGTCTCATCCTCCCAGGTGCCGAGGAAGTCCTGCCACTCGCTGTCGACCTGCTCGGCGCTGCCGAGCAGCAGTTCCTTCACCGCGCCGCACAGCCGCTCCACCGTCTGCTGTGCCTCCTGCCGATCGCGGCGGGCGCTCTCCTCGAGGGCGCTGCGGCGCGCCTCGGCGTCCGCGAGCAGCTGCTGTGCCCTGTCATTTGCCTCGCTCAGGCGCTGCTCGGCCTGTGTCTCGGCCTCGCGCAGCCTGGTTTCGGCGCGCGCCTCGGCTTCTGTCTCGGTCTCGCGGGCCTTGCGCGAGGCGTCCTCCACCATCTGGCGGGCGATCGTCTTGGCCGAGAGCAGCGTGTCGCCGATCTCGTCCTTCTGTCCGCTCAGCGTGTCCAGCCGCTGCCGCAGCTGCCGGTTATCCTCGGTCAGCGCCAGCGCCTGGCGGCGGATATCCGCAAGCAGCCGGTCCACCTTGTTGGCGTTATAGTATTTTTTCTTGACGATCTCGATCGAAATATCGTCAAAGTATTCTTTGTCGAGTGCCATGCACAATCACCTGTATTCTATCGGAATACCGTTATTATAGCAGAATGTCGGCGGGTATTCAACCGCGGAAAGCAAAGATTGCCGTCGGCGTGCAGAATATACAGAAAATATCATTTGAAAACGCGAAAAAGTGCCGAAAAGTTCTTGACAATTTCCAAAATGCAGCTATAATAATATAGCCTGTCTGTAAGAACAGGCATATCCTTGCTCCCACCTGAGAGTGGGGGCCAGAGACCAAAAGGAGGTGCAACCATGGCAAAAGCAAGCGAAAAGTATGAAGTGATGTACATCATCACCCCCAACTTCAGCGAGGAGGAAACCGCCGCTGTTGTTGAGAAGTTCAAGGCTCTTGTGGAGGCAAATGGTACGCTGGAAGAGCTGGAGGAGATGGGTAAGCGCAAGCTCGCTTACGAAATCAACTACCTGACGGAAGGCTACTATGTGCTGATGAAGTTCACCAGCGGCCCCGAGTTCCCCGCAGAGCTTGACCGTATCCTCGGAATCACCGACGGCATTCTGCGTCGCCTGATCACTCTGCGTGCAGAGTAAAGAGAGGCTGTAAATGCTCAACCACATTGTGATTATGGGGCGCCTGACCCGCGACCCCGAGCTGAGGTACACCCAGAGCAACACCCCGGTCGCCGGCTTTACGGTGGCTGTGGACCGCGATTTTGGCGGCCGTGACGGCGGCGAGCGGCAGACCGATTTTATCGACTGCACCGCGTGGCGTCAGACCGGCGAGTTCGTCAGCAAGTATTTCCGCAAGGGCAGCATGATCGTCGTTTCCGGACGGCTGCAGTCCCGCAAGTGGGAAGACCGCGACGGCAACAAGCGCACCAACTGGGAAATCAACGTTGACAACGTGTACTTTGGCGAGAGCCGCCGCGACAGCAATGCCGGCGACAATTCCTACAGCAGCAGCCGCAGCGCCGACAGCTACAGTGGCCAGACCTATGCTGCGCCGAGCCGAAATACCGCGCCCGCCAGCCAGTCCGGCGGCTTTGAAGATCTCGGTGACGACGACGGCGAACTGCCGTTCTGATGCCGTTTTTGCAGCGCGCTGACCGCGTCTGACGAAAACCGGTACAATATTTTTTAAGGAGGATACCGCTTTGGCTTTCGATAAGAACAACCCCAAGAACCGCAAACGCCGCAAGGTTTGCCAGTTCTGCGTGGATAAGGCCACGTACATCGATTACAAGGATACTGCCAAGCTCCGCCGCTTCCTGTCCGAGCGCGGCAAGATCCTGCCCCGCCGCACCACCGGTGTGTGCGCCATGCATCAGCGCGAGCTGACCGAGGCGATCAAGCGTTCCCGCCAGATCGCTCTCCTGCCCTACGTGCTCGATTAACTCGCCCTGCTGCATGCACTCGCTTGCGTGAGACGCTCGCACACTGGCAGGGCGAGAAGAGTTTTTTCCGAGGCGCATGTCCCCGGAAAAAACAGATTTGAATCTCTTTTCCCGTTGCGACGGGAAAATCAGAGGCGTTCCCCCTCTGAACTTCCCCTCGAAGTTTGGGGCTAAAGAGCTGTTGATGCTTTATAAAGAGACACCCTGCGCTTACCGCGCAGGGTGTTTTTTGCGACAAAAATGAAGGTTTGCCTGTAGGGGCCGCCGAGGGCGTCTGCCCCTACGCCTCCAATCTTTTCCTCACCGCGGCGAGGAACTGCCAGCTGTCGACCGAGGCAGGCTTGGGTTCCATCAGGGCCGCGAGGTCGCCGGTGACGGTCCCGGCGGCGATCGTATCCATGACCGCCTGTTCGAGTCGGTCGGCAAAGGCCGCAAGCGCCGGTGTGCCGTCGAGCTCCGCGCGCTTGCGCAGCGCGCCGGTCCAGGCGTAGATCATGGCCACGGGGTTGGTTGAGGTCCTCTCGCGGCGCAGATAGCGGTAATAGTGCTGGGTCACGGTGCCGTGGGCGGCCTCGAACTCAAAGCAGCCGTCGGCGTTCACGAGCACGCTGGTCATCATGGCGAGCGAGCCGAAGGCCGTGGAAATCATGTCGCTCATCACGTCGCCGTCGTAGTTTTTCAGTGCCCAGACCACGCCGCCGTGGGAGCGCAGCAGCCGGGCCACCGCGTCGTCGATCAGCGTGTAGAAATAGCGGATGCCCGCCGCCTCGAAGCGAGGCTTGTATTCCTCGTCATAGAGGCGCTGGAAGGTCTGCTTGAACACGCCGTCGTAGGTTTTCATGATGGTGTCCTTGGCGGAAAACCAGAGATCGCGCCGCTCCCCGAGTGCATACTCGAAGCAGGAGCGGGCAAAGTTCTCGATGGAGCTGTCCTTATTGAAGCAGCCCTGCAGCACGCCCGCGCCCTCGAAGTCATAGATCGTGGCGCGCTGCTCACTGCCGTCGGCGCCGGTGAACAGCAGCTCGGCCTGCCCGGGGCCCTCGATGCGAAACTCCGTGTCCTTGTAGAGATCGCCGTAGCCGTGGCGGGCGACGGTGATCGGCTGCGTCCAGCCGGGGATGAAGGGTTTGAGACCGGGACACGGGATCTGGGTGCGAAACACCGTGCCGTCCAGGATGGCGCGGATCGTGCCGTTGGGGCTGCGCCACATCCGGTGCAGCTTATATTCCGTCATGCGCTGGTCGTTGGGCGTGATCGTGGCGCACTTGACGCCCACCTTCCATTTCTTAACGGCTTCCGCGGCCTCGACGGTCACAGCGTCGCCGGTGGCGTCGCGGTTGGGCAGGCCGAGGTCATAATACACCGTGTTCAGCGCCACAAAGGGCTCGAGCAGCTCCTTTTTGATCTCCGCCCAGAGGACGCGGGTCATCTCATCCCCGTCCATCTCGACGACGGGGTTTTTCATTTGGATTCTGTCCATATTATTTCTCCCTATTACCATTCAGTGCATCGCCAGACACCTCATCCGTCACGGCCCTTGCGGGGGACGGGCCGTGCCACCTTCCCCTCAAAGGGGAAGGCATTGATGGAAACATCAAGCTTCTATCATTTCTACGAGCGTTTATGCTTAACGAAATGACATTGATTCTGTCCTCGTTAGAGGACTGAATCGTTACGCCTCGCCTTTCTTGCCGTTTTTGTACCAGTTCATGAGGCAGCCCGCCAGCAGGATCTCGCGATCCTCGGCCGTCAGGCCGGTCAGCTGCAGCTCGATGTCGGTCAGCGCGCCGCCGTGGAGTACCCTGGCCGTGACTTTGTCCGCGCCGTTTTTGACGACCTCGCGGATGCCGGGAATATAGATCCAGTCGCCGCATTCATAGTCGAAGGGCGTCTCCGGCGCGATCGTGAAGGGCAGCATGCCCCAGTTGATGCAGTTGGAGCGGTAGCGCTTGGTGGCGAATTCCCGACAGATGTTGGCGCCGCCGCCCAGCACGCGCTGGCAGGAGGCCGCCTGCTCGCGGGCGGAGCCGTCGCCGGGCTTCTCAGCAAAGATGACCGAGGCGATTTCCGCGCTCTGAGCGCCGAAGGCTGCCAGCACCGGCGCGAGCTCCTCCGGCGTCATGGCCCGCAGGGCCTGTGTGCGTCCGACATAATTTGGGTCGCGGCGGCTCAGCGCGAAGGTGGCGAGCTTGAGGGGATTCGAGCGGTAGGAGCTGGTCTCTCCGGAGGGGATCAGCTCGTCCGTGGTGGTGACGGCGTCGTGGATGACGCTGCACAGCCGCAGCAGCAGGTTCTCCGGCAGGGCCGGGATCGCGGGCCAGGGGACGATGTTCGGCCCGTAGCGCAGCGGCGTCTCCGGCCGGGCCTGACCCCAGCCGACCCAGACCCGTTTCTCATAGGGCGTACGGTCGTAGACGCGCTCAACCGGGGTGGGGGCTGTATAGTCGATCTCGGTGGCCGGGGTCAGCTCGCCGCCCATGGCCGCCGTGGCCGCGATCGAGCGCGCGTCCATCAGCATGACGGCGGCCAGCTGCCCGTCGCCGGGCTTGCTGCCCTCGCGGTTGGGGAAGTTGCGCGTCGTGTGGCGGATCGAGAGGCTGTCGTTCGCAGGCACGTCCCCGGCGCCGAAGCAGGGGCCGCAGAAGCAGGGCTTCAAAATCGCACCGGCCTCGGTCAGGGCAGAGAACACGCCGTTTTTCACCAGCTCCTGCTGCACCGGGATGCTGGGCGGATAGGCCGTCAGGTTAAAGGCCCCCCGGCTGCCGCCGACGGCAGAGAGGATGGCCGCGGCCTCGGCGAGGTTATCGTACATGCCGCCCGCGCAGCCGGCGATCACGCCCTGCTCCACGCGCAGCTTTCCGTTTACCAGCTTGTCCGTCAGATGCAGGGCGACCTTGCCGCCGTACTGCTCGGCCACGCGCTGCTCGACGGCGCGCAGATAGTCGCCGGGGTTTTTGGCGAGCTCCGCGACGGTCACAGCCTCGGAGGGGTGGAAGGGCAGCGCCGCCATAGGTTCGATCAGCGAGAGGTCGATCTCGATCAGGGCGTCATACACCGCGCCCTCGGCGGGGGCCATGGCCCGGTAGGCCTCCGGCCGGCCGTGGGCGGCGAGATATTCCTCCACCTTCCCGTCAGTCTGCCAGACGGAGGAGAGGCAGGCGGTCTCGGTGGTCATCACGTCGATGCCGATGCGATAGTCCATCGGCAGCGCGGCGACACCGGGCCCTGCGAACTCCAGGATCTTGTTTTTGACGAAATTGTTCTTATACACCGCACCGCAGAGGGCGATGGCCACGTCGTGGGGCCCGACGCCGCGGCTCGGCGCGCCGGTCAGCCAGAGGAGCACGACCTGTGGCTCGGCGATGTCCCAGGTGTCGCCCAGCAGCTGCTTGACAAGCTCGGGGCCGCCCTCGCCCACGCCCATCGTGCCGAGCGCGCCGTAGCGGGTGTGACTGTCCGAGCCGAGCACCATGCGGCCGCAGCCGGCCAGCTCCTCGCGGGCATACTGGTGGATGACCGCCATGCTGGGAGGCACGAAGATGCCGCCGAAGCGCTGCGCGGCGGAGAGCCCAAAGGCGTGGTCGTCGGCGTTGATCGTGCCGCCCACGGCGCAGAGACTGTTGTGACAGTTTGTGAGGACATAGGGCACGGGGAAGCGCTCCATGCCGCTGGCTATGGCTGTCTGGATGATGCCGACATAGGTGATGTCGTGGGAAATAAGGCTGTCAAATTTCACGCGGATGCGGTCCTTCTCCCGGCTGTGCGCGGCGAGGATGCTCCTTGCCATGGTCCGCTCCCGGCCGGCGTCGGCCGGAGCGCAGACCTCCGGTTTGCCGCCGACGATGCGGACGGGCTGCTTTACAAGTTTGATCATTGTACTACCTTCTTTGTTCTGACATTTCAGAGTCTTATGGAAAGTATTAAAAATTCGTTGTTGCATTTATGCCGCGCGGAGATTATACTGTGTAAACAAGTTATTTCAAGGAGCAGGTATTATGCGTGCTGATAAGCAGGAATTGAATAAATATGTGGAATTGCTCTGCTCAGAGGTGGAAGATCAGTATACGATCGACCCGCACTATTACGAGGGCGACGCGATCAAGCGCGGCTTGCGCAACGCCGACGGCACCGGCGTCATGGCGGGCGTGACGCGCATCGGCAGCGTCCAGGGCTACTATCTGCGGGACTTTGAAAAGGTGCCTATCCCCGGCGAGCTGTACTATCGGGGGATCAACGTCACAAAGATCGTGGATCGCCATGCGGCCGAGCAATCCTTTGGCTACGAAGAGGTGGCCTATCTGCTGCTGTTCGGCACGCTGCCCACCCGCGAGCAGCTCCGGAGCTTCAACACGATCCTCACCGGTGCGCGGCGGCTGCCCGACGGCTTTTTCGAGGACATGATATTAAAGGCGCCCTCCAAGAACATCATGAACAAGCTGGAGCGCAGCGTCCTGGCGCTCTATTCCTACGACGACCAGCCGGACGACACCTCGCTCGAGAACGTCATGCGCCAGTCGATCGAGCTGATCGGCTGCTTCCCCACGATCGTGGCCCACGCCTACGCGGTGAAGCGCCATATTTTCGGCCAGCACTCGCTGTACATCCACAATCCGGATGAGCGTCTCAGCGTGGCGGAGAACTTCCTGCGCATGATCCGCAAGGACAAGAGCTATACCCGTGAAGAGGCCCTGCTGCTGGATCTGATGCTGATCCTGCACGCCGAGCACGGCGGCGGCAACAACTCGACCTTCGTCTGCCGCACCGTCACCTCCTCCGGCACAGACACCTACAGCGCCATCGCCGCGGCGGTGGGCTCGCTGAAGGGCTCGCTGCACGGCGGCGCGAATGCCAAGGTCATGGAGATGCTGGGCTACCTGCGCGAGGCTGTCCCGGAGAACGACGACGCGGCCGTGAAGGACTTCCTGTACAAGCTGCTGCGCGGCGAGGCGGGCGACGGCAGCGGGAAGATCTACGGGCTCGGCCACGCGGTCTACACGCTCAGCGACCCGCGCGCCCAGGCCGTCAAAAAGTACGCCCGGACCATCGCCGACCGGAACGGCTTCGCCCAGGATTTCGACCTGCTGGAGAGCGTGGAGCGCATCGGCATCCCCATGCTGATGGAGAGCAACCGCTTCGCGCTGCCCATCTGTGCCAACGTGGATCTGTATTCCGGCCTGGTCTATGCTATGCTGGGCATCCCGTCCGATCTGTTCACGCCGCTGTTTGCGATCGCGCGCATCTCCGGCTGGTGCGCCCACCGGCTCGAGGAGATCCTCAGCGGCCGCCGCATCATCCGTCCCGCTTACCGCTCTTCGATGCAGCTGACGGACTATGTGCCCATCGACGAGAGAGGATAAAAACAATTTCCAGTGACAAGGGCTGTGAAAAAAGTCGGTATTACCGTAGGGGCGGCAACCTGCCGCCCGCGCGGTACAATTTTTTATATTTCTGAATTAGTCGGGCGATTTCGTGCAATCATGCGAAATCGCCCGATATTTTTTTAAAATATACATTTCTATGCGCAGGCGGCTGATAGCCGCCCCTACGATAGCAACCACAATTCCAGACTATTTTTCACAGCCCCATTTGCTTTTCCGGAGACAACCCCCTTGGCTCGCCCCCTCAACGCGCACAGCGCCCCTGGATTTGTTGCCTGATAGTGCGCAAAGCTCAGCCCGTCAGCGGCAGATATTGAAGAATGGCGGCCGCGGTACGGCGCTGCTGCTCCTCGGCGGAGATGGCGGCCTCGCCGTCGCCGCGCTGCTCCCCGTAATCGCCAAATTGCGCGTGGTTGCCGCCTTCGATCTCATAGCTCTCGTGCGTCTGGGGCAAATACTGCTCCCCCTCCGCAAGCTTTGTCCGGTTGAGCACGCCGTCCTCGGTGCCGTAGATGGAAATCACCGAAAGGCTCTTGTCGAGGACTTTGGTCGGATAGGCCGCCAGCAGCACGACGCCGTCGAGTTTGTCGGCGTGTGCGGCGGCATAGCTTGCGGCCATGGCGCCGCCGAGCGAGTGCCCGCCGATATACCGGCGCTCATACGCGCCGCTTTCGATCACACGGTCGGCGCTGTTTGGGCTGAGGACGGCCAGGCGAAACGGCATCCTGATAAGATACACGTCCAGCCCGCCCTCTGCCAGGCGGTGCAGCAGCGGCGCATAGGCCGTCTCCTCCACCTTGCCGCCCGGATAGAAGATCAGTGCGTCGCTCTCGGAGGGGCCGTCAAACAGCCAGCCGTCCCCGATCGGTGTGACGGTGACCCGCTCATCCGATTTGAGAGCGGAAAGCGCGCGTTCATCCGCATGGTAGTACTGCCCGGTGTAGATTCCAAAGGCCGCGGCCGACAGTGCGAGCACGAGCAGCAAAATCAGCCAGATCCGTTTTTTCATGGCAGAATTATCCGAAATACTTGGCCTTGGTCGCTTCATCGACCTGCAGCACGCGGCAGAGATGCTCGATGCCGAGCTTGTGCATATCGTTGCCGGAGATATAGTCCTTCATCTTGACAAGTCGGCTTTCCCACAGGTCGTAATCGTAGCTCCAGCGCTCGACCTCGCGCGGCATTTCGCTGCGGATCTCGGCGGCGAGACTGTCGATGAGCTCGACCATGTGCTCGTTGTTGAGCACGGTGTCGTCGACCTCGGCATAGCGGCTGAGGATGCGGTCGATAAAGCGCGGATTCTTCATCGCGGCAAACAGGATCATGCGGATCTGGCCGGTGTGGTAGTCGTGATCGACAAGGAAGTTATAGAACAGCGAATCGGTCTGCTGCATGGCCCAGTCGAGATCGTAGATGCCGAGATGCCACTTGGTATTCTCGCCTTCGGTCGTCCGCAGGACGCGCATATTGCCGCCCATGTCCGGGTTGCCGGCCAGGCCCTCGAGCAAGATCCAGTCGATAAAGCTGTCGATGTCGAGCACCTCGCAGAGGTGGTCGTAGTTTTCGTCGATCGACATATCGTTCTCGCGGCAGAACTTCAGCACCTCGAGATAAAAGCTGCTCGTCAGATCCACCGGGTATTTGAGGACCTCGCAGCTGTCCTTGTCCACATTGCCGCCGATCCACGAGGCGTAGAACTGCTCGGTCCAGCGCTCCTTGAGGCAGTAGAGGCCGTAATACTTGCCGTTGACATACACGACCGTATACTTGCTGCTCTGCGCCACGACGTTGTGGCCCATCTCGATGCCGAGCGTCTGGAAGAAGTCGGTGCGCACGACGGTGTTCAGATAGTCCTCGCCGACGTGGAGCGTCAGCGCGTCGTAGATATCGATGCCATTGCCGAATACGTCGTAGTTCAGATCGCCGTCGCCGTACTTGCCGCTGAACTTGATCGAGAGGCTCTTCTTCGGATACTTGGTGCGCGTGCCCGCACCGGCGAGTCCGATGCCGCCCGCGTTCGTGACGACAGTGCCGTCGGTCTCGTAGAGCGAGAACGAGCCGGGGATGCGGGTGTCGGGATAGCCCGTGCCGTACATCCGCTCGAAGGTTCCGGGGTCGTCCACGACCAGGCTGACGACAGGCAGGTCGTGGGGATCGTTGATGATATAGGTCAGCGTCGTCACGCGGCTGGGGATCGCGCCGCTCTCGCAGGCGATCGCGCGCACGACCGTCGTGTCCGTGAGCGTCAGCGGCGCGGTATAGACCGCGCTGTTGAGCGTCGGCACCGAGCCGTCGGTCGTGTAGTAGATCGTGCCGCTGCCGCTGAGCGCGACGGAGACGCTGTCAACGTCGGTATACACGCCGTCCCTTTCAAGCGTCACGGGTTTGGGCGTGACGGTGCGCTCGCCGCCGGCGTTCTCGGCGCGCGGAGAAGGCGTCGTGAAGTAGAAGAAGCCGTTTTCCCCGGGCATGCGTCCGCAGCTGCCGTCGACCGGCATATCGTGGATCCACAGGCAGTCGACCACGGCCGTGGACGTGCTCAGGAAGAGCTGGTCGGAGTTCGTGCCGAGCTTGAAGCCGGTCTGCGCCGCGCTGCGGCTGCTGCGGTCGATGACGTCGGTGGCATAGATCACGATGAACTCACCGGGGCCGAGCTGCCCCTCGGGCAGACGGTAGAGGAGATAGTCCTTGTTCGTATCGGACAGGTAGTAGTCCGACAGCTCCACCGGCGCGCCCGAGACGTTTTTCAGCTCGATCCAGTCCTCGGCGCTGCCGTCGAGCGGGATCACGCTGAGGTTGGCGGCCATGACCTCGTTGATCTGCAGCGGGCTTGTGCAGCTGAGCGTCCGGCAGAAGCTCTCGTAGCCCTGGCGGTCGTTGGGGAAGCCGGGCGTCGAATACGCGGTATCGACCCAGTCGCCGTTCTCGCGGATCAGCGAACGGTCGGCCTTGACGCCGTCCCAGACCACCAGATCGCTCACCGCGCCCGAGGGCGTGAGAACGGTCAGTGTCTCGCCGTCGCTGAGTGCAAAGTCCGTGCCGGCCGCGGTCGTGACCTCGGCGCCCGGCGCCAGGATCAGCAGCAGCTCGCCCGCGGCAAGCGTCTGTTCGGGGATCGCCCAGCGGCTCTCGCCGTCGGTGTCCGAGAGCGTCCAGCCCGCGGTCGAGAGCGGCTGGCCGCTGTTGTTTTCAAGCTCGATCCAGTCATAAAAGCCGCCGTCGGGCGAGCGCAGCGCGGCCTTGTTGCTGTACATGACCTCACTGATCGTCAGCTTGCCGACGTCGGAGCGGTCGGGCTCGGGCGTCGGGGCCGGTGTCGGCTCGGGCGTCGGGGCGCTCGCCGGTGCGGCGGAGAAGGGCGTGCCTCTCCCCTGCGGCTCCGCGGCAGCGGTGGGCTCGCCCCCGCCCTGCTGCATTCTCTCCTCCATGGTGGAGCGGCTTGTGCAGCCGGCAAGCAGCAGCACGCTCAGCAGTGCGGCCGCAAAGCGGGTGGATTTGCGTATAGGAAGCATAGCGGTACCTCGTTTCCTCGCTGTGTTGATTCATTCTTTGCGTAAGAACGTTATTTAATAGTGTATCACACAAGCGAAAAAAACGCAATACAAGGCGATTTTGAGAAATCTCAAAATCGCCTTGTAAATGATGGAACAGATCTGGCAATATCGGGTCTCGATGACGGCCGCGAGTTTGCCGCACACTGGGACAGCCAGCACTTACCACATGATGCACAGTATTTGGTATTTCTTCTCCGCCGCAAAAACGAGGGTGCTTTGTTGCTTGACAAAACAGACCCGCGTGGTATAATGAAAATACAAAAGGGCGCTGTTGATTTGACGGTTGGCCCTATACGTTCGACAAAATTGTTGACCGCTCGGGGGACAGCCGGGCGGTCAACGAACTTTTAATCGCTTAAAAGTTCAATAAGCTTTAGGTGCTATGTACAGCATGATCATACCGATCACGATGAGGCACAGCAGAAAACGGAATGTTTTCCGTCTATCCATAAGCCCCACCTCCCTTCACAGGGAAGTGGCCAACCGCCATATTCAACAGCGCAAATCCTTTTGCCCGGATTTCTCCGGTGGCCTCTTGCGAGGTTGTCTACATTCTACCCTTTGCGCCGTGATTTGTCAATTTTTATAAAAGGCGTAGGGAGGGATGCCAACATCCCTCCGCGCAAATTGCGGGATCGGCGCGGTGCGGAAGGGAAGGTTCCGTTTCCGCAGCCGCGCCTTTGGCGGGCCGTCGCGTAAGCAGGCCCGGGAAAGGCATTCGCGGCAAGGCGGCCTGCCTCCCTACGACGGTGGGACGGGGCGCTTTGCCGCTTGACAGGGGACACCGCCTCTCTTCTTTTCCGCTGCTGAAAAAAGGAGAACCCCCATTTTTTGAGGGTTCTCCTTTTACAATTTCGGGATTTACACAGCCTGTCAATCGATGATCGCGGCCGTGATCGAGCGCGGATAGAGCACGGTCGCCGCCTCGAGACCGTCGAGCCGCACGGTGACGGGCGCGTTTTTCTCGCTTTTGTTGAGCAGCAGCAGCGCAAGCTTGCCGTCCGGTGTCCGCCAGGCCGTGGCGTCGATGCTCTCCGTATACTTCGTACACGCGATGCGCACCGCGCCGGGGGCCACGGTCTGCGCGAGCACGGCCATATACTGCCCGAGCAGCGTCTGCGAGAGCTTGTGCGCCTTCGTGTCGTACAGGAAGGGCGCGAGGCAGTAATTGTCCACATAGTTCGGGCCGCCCCGCTCGTCGAGCAGCAGGTTCCAGTCGCCGAAGGCGCACATGCCGTGGTTGAGATCGCCGAGGATCTCGTGCGTCATCGCGATCGCCGCGCCGGCGGCGTCCTTCGCGTCGAATTTATAAAACTCGATGCAGCTCTCCGAGACCATCAGTTTTTTCTGCGGGAAGCGCTCGCGGCAGAGATCCAGCGCCTCGAAGTGGTCCCCGGAATACCAGTGGAAGGCGATCCCGGCGACCATCTTGTCGGTCACGGCGTCCACCACGTCCCGCAGCCACTCGTAGACACGCTCCTTGTTGTGATCCCAGAGCCAGATTTCGATATCCGTCAGCGCGTGTTTTTCCATGGCGGGCCACATATAGTCCCGCAGGAAGATCTTTTCCTCCTCGGCGGTATAGACGCAGCTGTCCCAGGTCTGCACGGCGTGCGCCTCGTTCTGCAGCGAGAGCATCCGCACGTCAAAGCCCTGTTCGCGGTACCACGCGATATATGCGCAGAGGTACTCGGCCCAGTCGCCGTAGTGCTCGCTCAGCAGTTTGCCGCCGCTCTCGCGTTTGCCGTTCGTCTTCCACTTCGCCGGGGGCGACCAGGGGGCCAGCATCAAGCGCAGCTTATGCCCGGCGGCCTTCTCCGCGTCGCGCAGCATGGGCAGGATGTAGCGCTCGACGCGCTCGAAGCCCTCGTACTGGCTGAGAGAAAAGTCGCAGCTGTCGATCGGGATGCGGACGAACGAATAGTTCATGCGCTCCGGGGCGAAATACGCCTCCATCAGCTGCCGCTTCTGCGCCTCGTCCATCAGGGCATAGACATAGCCCGCGCTCTCGGTGATCGCGCCGCCGAAGCCCTCAAAGCGCTGATAGCTGATCTCGGGATAGAGATTGACGACCTTGTTTTCCGTCTCCCCCGGCACGAAGCGGACGCTCTGCGTAAAGTGCTCATCCCACGCGCCCGCGCCGTAGAGAGTGTTGACCTGCATGTTCATGCTTTTACTTTCGGCAACACCGCACAATACGCCTGCGGCATCTTCCGGAAAAGCCGTGCCCTGATTTCGTCACTTTTTCTTGAAATACACAATGCGACTCGCTTCGCTCGCATGTATAAGTTCGCGTTGGCCAAATCAAAGATTTGGACGCTCACTTAAGTATTCCCGCGAAAAAGCGCCTTTATCAGAACCCGGTTTTTCTCGGAATCTGCTCTTGCCGCATTATGCGGTCTTGCCTTTCCTTTCCGCTATAATCGCCTGTTCGGCTTTGATGTTCTTCTCGACGTTGAGGAACAGCAGCACGACGATCAGGATGCCGTGGGCGATGATCTCAAAGCTCAGGAAGAAGAAGGAGGAGGAGACCGCCTGATGGCTGAACACGCCGCCGTCGTAGAACAGATTGAAGAAGGCGACGGCGAGACCGTTGACCACCGTCAGGATCGTGCTGTAGACGCTCATCGAAATGCCGTCCACGCGGAAGCCGTTTTTCGCCTCCAGGTGGTCGAGCACGTCGGCAAAGAGCGCCATCATGATATAGGCGCCGGGGATCGACGAGAAGCCCTTGAGCGTCTGGCCGATCAGCATCACGACAAAGCTGCCCGGATTGCTGAGACAGACGGCGCTGCCGACGATCGAGACCACACAGCCCAAAATGATAAAGTTGCGCTTGCCCATCCTGTTGGCCACGGGCCAGGCAAAGAGCATCCCGGCCGCGAGCGGCACGCCCGAGAGCAGCGCCAGCAGCGACTGGACCGTCTCGGGGCCCATGGTCTGGCTGAAGACCGTGACCTCGGTAAAGAAATCGTTGCAGAAGATATTGAACACATAGCCGCCCTTGAACATTGTCCCGGCCTGATAGAGCATATAGAAGACCATGATGATCCACCAGTAGCGGTCGGAGACGGCGGCCTTGAGCTGCCGGGACGTGGGGATGATCTCGCCCTGCGGCGCGGCGGCGTCGTCGGAGATATCCTCCTCGGTGATGCGCTCGCGCGTGAAGAAGTATTCGAGCAAGCAGCCGAGAAACGCGGCCGCGGCGAAGGCGCCCATCACGAGCTGCCAGCGGTTCTGCACCACCTGATAGCCCTCACCAAGGGCCTCGCCGGCCTTGATCCAGCCGAGCACGGCGGGCATCAGGATGCTGGAGACGAGGCCGTTGCCGGCCACGGCGGGGATGTTCGCCACGACCGAGAGCTTTCCGCGCGCATCCAGATCGCGCGTCGAGAGCGAGACCATCAGATAGTGGGCGTTGGAGTAGACAGGGTTCGCGAGCGCGGCGAAGAGGTTATAGGTGATCGCCATCCAGGCCATGCGAAAGCCCATCGAAAAATACGGGATGATAAACATCACGATGCCCGAGACGAGCAGCAGCGGCCCCGCGACGAGGATAAAGGGCCGCGCCTTGCCCTGGCGGGTACGCGTTTTGCCGAGAATGATGCCGACAAGGATGTTCGCCAGCGCCATCGGGATCACGGAGATCAGCGGCAGCAGCACGAGGAATTTGCCGGAGGCCACAATGTCGTCATAGCTGCGGTAGAAGGTGAGATAATAGGTCGCCACGACGCAGGTCATGGACAGCACGAGCAGCGGGCCTAAGAAGTAGCCGAAGATCATCTCCGGCAGCTTGACGGTCTGCCTGTCGGTGCGGGAGTTCAGCGCGGGGCTGTTCCAGAAGCTCACGTGAACATCTCCTTTGTCAGCCAGCCGTTTTTCAGGCAGCGACTCAGATCCCAGCTCTGCTTCCAGGTCTCATCCGTCGGGGCCTCGCGGTCGCGCAGCAGCTGATAGTTCCAGTAAAACCAGCCCGCCGTCTCCTGCCAGGCGTCCAGCTCGATCTTCGCGATCTCGCGGTAGCGCGCGGCGCAGAGCGCCTTGTCCGCGTAGACCTTGTCCGCGTACTTGTTGCAGATGCACCATTCCCCGGCGATGACGGGGACGTCCTTCTGCGCGCTGCGGATCTGGCTCATGACGAGCGCGAGATACAGCTTGTACACCCAGGGGCGCGGGATCGGGACGAAGTTCTCCATGGCGAAGATATAGGGGTGCGTATCCAGCGCGACGTTGGTGAATTTCGCCTCCCGGAAGAATTTGTTCCAGGACGTGCAGCGGAAGCCGTCGTGGAACACCACGGTTTTCTCCTCGCCCATATGCTTGCGGATGCGCCCGTAGGCTTTGGTGTAAAACTCCCGCAGGAACGGCAGCGGCACATAGCCCGAGCCCTTGGCCTCCTCCTTGTCCACGGCCCTGCCGGTCGAGGGTGCGGTCAGATAGACGATCCAGCTGATGGGCTCGTTCAAAACCTCGATGCCGAAGAGCCCCTCACGCTTGCCGTAGCGCTGGGCCAGGCGCTCGAGCACGGTCAGCGCGAATTCGACCTCCTCCGGGTGCTTGTACCAGTGGCACACGCCGGTCAGGCCGCCGTTGTCATAGCCGTTCTGGCTGTAGGGGACCGTGTGCAGATCGAGCAGCACTTTGAGCCCGTACTTCTCGGCCCAGTCGAAGGCCTTGTCGATCCATTCGACGCAGCCGACGAACGGCGGCCGGTCGCCGAAGGTGAAATAGGGCACCGGCAGGCGCACGGTGTTCAGCCCGTTTTCCGCGATAAAACGGAAGTCCTCCTCGGTGACGTAGGTATCCCGGTGCGCGCGGATCAGCTTTTCAAACTCGTCCGCGGGCATTTTGCGGGCAAGCCAGGTCTCGTCCTCAGTCTTCGTGCTCGCAAACAGGTCGGGCTTCATCCATTTTTCAAGGACAAGCCAGTTGCCTAAATTGGTTCCGTGAATTTTTTCCATAGTTTGCTCCTTTACCCGTCGCCGGGCAATGTCATTCAGTTAAGCTTAAATGCTCATAGATACGATAAAAGGTTGATGTTTGCGTCAATGCCTTCCCCTTCGAGGGGAAGGTGGCACGGCCCGGACGCCTTGCGGTGCCCGAAAAATGCTTCGGGCTTACGCAGATCCTCGCATTTTTCGACCGCTGCGGAAAGCCTCGGCTCGCTTCATCCGCCACAGGCGGCGCGAGCCTCGCTTTCTTCCGCAAGGGCCGTGACGGATGAGGTGTCTGGTGCTGCGCTCAATGGCTGCGTTTGTGATTGTGTAACACTCCCACCTCATCAGTCATCCGCCTCGCGGGGGATCGGCGGCTGACAGCTTCCCCTCCAGGGGAAGCCATGGGTTGCCGATCATTTTTCACTTCTTTTAACTAAATGACATTGCCGTGACCGAGAGCTTTTTTATCTTACTCCTGGCTGAAAATGACCGGGTCAATCGTGAACTCGCCGGTCAGCTGCTCGGGCGCGCCGGAGTAGCCGTAGTGCAGGTGCAGCGTCTCGCCCTCGGCCGTGTACTCGACGCCGTTGACGTCCTTCACGGTCAGCACGCCGCTCTCAAAGCTCCAGGTGCCCGCGTCGGAAATGCTGTAGGAATCAAAAGTGAAGAGATACGTGCCGTCGGCAAAGAAGGTCATGCCGGTGCCGAAATCGTCGCTCGGGACGCTGGTGCCGGAGGTCGGGAACGGGAAGACACCGACGGGGATCGTATAGTCGCCGGTCAGCTGGTCAGGCGCGCCGGAGTAACCGTAGTGCAGCTTATAGGGTGCGCCCTCGGCCGTGTACTCGACGCCGTTTACATCGGTCAGGCTGAGAACACCGTCGGCGATCTGCCAGGTGCCCAGATCCTCAATGCTGTAGGCGGCAAACCAGAAGCGATAGCTGCCGTCCGAGTTGAAGGTCATGCTTGTGCCGCGATCGTCGCTGGGCACCGTCAGGCTGTGAAGCTCCTCGGCCTCTTCCTCCGCCGCCGCAGGAGCGAAAACGAAAGTCTCAGCCGGGATCGTGTACTCACCGGTCAGCTGGTCGGGCGCGCCGGAGTAGCCGTAGTGCAGGTGCAGCGGGTCGCCCTCGGCCTTATACTCGACGCCGTTGACGTCCTTTACGGTCAGCACGCCGCCCTCGTAGGTGTAGGTGCCCTCGTCCACGATGCTGTAGGCATCGAAGTTGAAGCTGTAGGTGCCGTCAGAGCGGAAGGTCATCTTCGTGCCCTCGTCGTCCGAGACGATGGTCACGCTCTGGACTTCGGCAGCTTCCGCCGCGGCGAAGTTGAAGGTGTCGGCCGGGATCGTGTACTCACCGGTCAGCTGGTCGGGTGCGCCGGAGTAGCCGTAGTGCAGGTGTATCGGGTCGCCCTCGGCCGTGTACTCGACGCCGTTGACGTCCTTCACGGTCAGCACGCCGCCCTCATAGGTGTATGTGCCCTCGTCCACGATCGAATAGCTCTCGAAGTCGAAACGGTAAGTACCGTCGGAGTTGAAGGTCATCTTCGTGCCCTCGTCGTCCGAGACGATCGTCACGCTCTGGACCTCGGCGCTCCCGGCGGCCGGTGTCTCTTCCGCCGCAGCAAAGGCGAAGGTCTCGGCCGGGATCGTGTAGTCGCCGGTCAGCTGGTCGCTCACGGAGCAGATATAGTGCAGCTTGATGGGATCGCCCTCGGCCGCGGTCTGCGCGCCGTTGGCGTTCTTGAGCGTCAGCACGCCGTTCTCGTAGGTGTAGGTGCCCAGATCCTCGATGCTGTAGGACTCGAAGAAGAAGCGGTAGGTGCCGTCGGCATAGAAGGTCATGGTCGTGCCGCCGTCATCGCTGACGATTTCCACACACTCGGCCGTGGGCGCAGCAGCCGGCGCTTCGGTTTCGACCGGCTCTTCCTCCGCCTCAGCCACCTGATAGGCCGCAATGCTCCCGTCTGCGCCCAGCGTCCAGGTCGCCTCGGGTACGGCGTCCAGCACGGCGGGGTGCTCGGCGGAGTCGTAGGTGCCGTCCGCGTCCAGATCCCCGATCTTATACTGGGCGGGGCCGCGCATCTGGCTGGAATAGGTGTCGAGCGCCAGCTCGAACACCGCGTGGCTCGCCGGCGAGGTCGTCACCGTGCCGTCCTCGTTGAAGACGTAGGTGCCCTCGGCGTTCATCGTCGAGATCATGCCAAGGCCGGTATCGTCGCCGATCACCGCGCGCTTGCCGGCCTCGATGCAGTAGGCGTCGGACAGCAGCGCGTAGCTGCCGTCGGGATTGAGTGTCAGGGTCAGGGTCAGCGTCAGGCGGCTGTCGGCCTTCATCAGACCGAGCAGGCTGCCGAACTGGAACTGGACATCCTGCACGAGATCCACGTTGCCCTCGGCCCCGGTAAAGGTCGTCGTATAGGTGCCGACGCCGGCCACCGGCTTGCCGTAGGCTTCGATCGTGCCGTCGCCCAGCGTCCAGACCGTCTCGG
>ONNS01000013.1 GCA_900319275.1 uncultured Eubacteriales bacterium | reverse complement strand
CTATCCTCCACGGCGGGAAAGCAGTTTCATTTTACCATATCCGGGGGATTCTTTTACCCCCTAAAATTCAAAATTGTCCTTGACATGGGGTACACTTCATTTTTTGCACAAAAAGCTGGGGCAAAAGATCCGGTGCAGCGCCGGGCAGGAGATTATAGAGGTGACCATAAGGAGAATGTCTATGCTGAAAACGCTGGGAAAAAGCGTGCGGGAATTCAAGCTCCCGAGTATCCTGGTTTTGCTGTTGATGGTGCTCGAGGTTATCCTCGAGGTGCTGATTCCCACTCGCACGGCGGATCTCGTCAACGGCGTCAAGGCCAACATGCCGATGGAGATGCTGATCCACGACGGCGTCGTGCTGGTCGTGATGGCCATGCTGAGCCTCTTATGCGGCGCGGGCGGCGGCTACTTTGGGTCGAAGGCCTCGGCCGGTTTTGCCCGCAACGTCCGTCACGACGTATTTGAGAAGGTGCAGAGCTTTTCGTTTTCCAACATCGACAAGTTCTCCACAGCCTCGCTCGTCACGCGGCTCACGACCGACATCTCGAACGTCCAGATGGCCTATATGATGCTGATCCGCGTCGCCGTGCGCGCGCCGCTGATGTTCGTCTTTTCGATCGTTGCGGCCTACCGCATGGCGGGCTCGCTCGCGACGACCTTCGTCATCGTGATCCCGTTTCTGGCCTTTGTGCTCATCATGATCGGCCGCAAGGCCATGCCGGCCTTCCGCGCGGTGTTCAAGAAATATGACCGCCTGAACGAGAGCATCGAGGAAAACGTGCGCGGCATGCGCGTGGTAAAAAGCTTCTCGCGCGAAGAATATGAGAAGCAGAAGTTCGCCGCCTCGTCCGACGCGATCCGCCGGGACTTCACCTATGCCGAGCGCGTGGTGGCACTCAACAGCCCTGCCATGCAGCTGAGCATGCACTTCAACATGGTCTTCATCCTGACCGTCGGTGCCAAGCTCGTCGTGACGAGCGGCGGCACCTACATCGACATCGGCCAGATCCAGGCCATGCTGTCCTACGGCGTGCAGATCCTGATGAGTCTGATGATGCTTTCGATGATCTACGTGATGCTGACCATGTCGGCCGAGGCCGCGCGCCGCATCTGCGAGGTGCTCAACGAGAAGTCCGCGCTGACGAGCCCCGAGAACGCCGTGGAAGAGGTCCGCGACGGCTCGATCGACTTCACGGACGTCTCCTTCAAATACTCCGAGAGCGCCAAGAACTTCGCGCTCTCCGGCATCGACCTGCATATCCCCTCCGGCGCTACGGTCGGCATTCTGGGCGGCACCGGCACCTCGAAATCCACGCTGGTGCAGCTGATCCCCCGCCTCTACGATGTCAGCTGCGGCAGTGTAAAGGTCGGCGGTGTGGACGTGCGAGAGTACGATCTGCACGCGCTGCGCAACGCCGTGGCCATGGTGCTGCAGAAAAACGAGCTCTTCTCCGGCACGATCGCCGAAAACCTGCGCTGGGGCAACGAGAACGCCACCGACGAAGAGATCATCGAGGCCGCGAAGCTCGCCCAGGCCGACGAATTCGTCTCCTCCTTCCCCGACGGCTATGAGACGAAAATCGAGCAGGGCGGCACGAACGTCTCCGGCGGACAGAAGCAGCGGCTGTGCATTGCCCGCGCGCTGCTGAAGAAGCCGAAGATCCTGATTCTGGACGACTCCACCAGCGCCGTTGACACCCGTACCGACGCGCTGATCCGCCAAGGCTTTAAAAACTACATCCCCGATACGACCAAGATCATCATTGCCCAGCGCGTCGCCTCGGTTGAGGACGCCGATCTGATTCTGATCATGGACAACGGACAGATCGTCGATCGGGGCACACACGCCGAGCTCATGGCCTCGAGCGAGATCTACCGCGAGATCTATGAGCAGCAGACCAAGGGAGGTGACGACAATGCCTGATCGCAAAAACGGAAAACCGGGCCGCGACATGGCTATGTCGAATCTCACGCGCACCGTCAAGCTGCTGTTTCAGTTTTACCCGGTGCTGGCCCCGCTGACCTTCGGTCTTGCCCTGCTGTCGTCCGTCATCTCCTCGATCCCCTCGCTGTTTGTCCAGCGGGTCATCGCGGTGATCGAAAAATGGTACGCCGTACGCGACTGGGCCTCGGCCAAGGCCGAGCTCACGCCGATCATTGTTGTGCTGGTCATCCTCTATGTGCTGAGTCTGGCCTCCACGGTCGCACAGACGCAGCTGATGGCCTATATGACCCAGGGCTTCCTCGACAAGCTGCGCCGCCTGCTGTTCGACAAGATGCAGGATCTGCCGATCCGCTATTTTGACACGCACAAGCACGGCGACATCATGTCCCACTACACCAACGACATTGACACGCTGCGCCAGCTGGTCAGCCAATCCCTGCCCTCGCTGTTGCAGGCCGGCTCGATCGTGCTCGTGGTCTTCGCGATCATGCTGTATTTCAGCATCTGGATGACGCTGATCCTCTGCGTCGGGATTGTCGCCATGACCTTTGTCGTCAAAAATCTCGGCGGCGGTTCGTCCAAGTATTTCGCCCGGCAGCAGAAGTCTCTCGCCGAGACCGAGGGCACCGTGCAGGAGCTGATGAACGGCCAGAAGGTCATCAAGGTCTTCTGCCGCGAGCAGCAGAGCATCCGCGACTTTGACCGTGTCAACGACGCCCTTTTCAGCGACAGCTTCAAGGCGCACGCCTACGCCTCGACGATGGGGCCGATCATGCAGAACATCGGCAACATCCTGTATGTGGTGTTGGCTCTCGTGGGCGGCGGCTTCATTCTCAGCGGCGTGAAGAATCTTTCGCTCTCGGGCATGGCCTTTGACCTCTCGATCCTGATCCCGTTTCTCAGCATGGTCAAGCAGTTCACCGGCAACGTCAACCAGCTCGGCCAGCAAGTCAACTCGATCGTCATGGCGGCCGCCGGCGCGGGCCGCGTGTTCCGCCTGATGGACGAGGCACCCGAGGCCGACGACGGCTATGTGACGCTGGTGAACGTCAATATCGCCGAGGACGGCACGCTGACCGAGACCACGGAGCGCACCGGCCACTGGGCCTGGCGCCACCCGCACGGCGACGGCACGCTGACCTATACACCGCTCAGGGGCGATGTGCGCATGGTCAACGTCGACTTCTCCTATGACGGAGAGAAGCAGGTGCTCCACGATGTCAGCGTCTACGCCGAGCCCGGCCAGAAGGTCGCCTTTGTCGGCGCGACCGGCGCGGGCAAGACCACGATCACCAACCTTATCAACCGCTTCTATGACATCGCCGACGGCAAGATCCGCTATGACGGCATCAACATCAACAAGATCAAAAAATCGGATCTGCGCCGCTCGCTCGGCGTGGTGCTGCAGGAGACCAACCTCTTCACCGGCACCGTGATGGACAACATCCGCTACGGGCGTCTGGACGCCAGCGACGAGGATTGCCGCGCCGCCGCGCGCCTTGCCGGTGCGGACAGCTTCATCACGCGCTTGCCCCAGGGCTACGACACGATGCTGCAGAACAACGGCGCAAACCTCTCGCAGGGCCAGCGCCAGCTGATCGCGATCGCGCGCGCCGCTGTCGCCGATCCCCCGGTCATGATCCTCGACGAGGCCACCTCCTCGATCGACACGCGTACCGAGGCGATCGTGCAGCGCGGCATGGACAAGCTGATGGAAGGCCGCACAGTCTTCGTGATTGCCCACCGCCTCTCGACCGTCATGAACTCGGACGTCATCATGGTGCTCGACCACGGCCGCATCATCGAGCGCGGCAGTCACGACGCACTGATCGCCGCAAAGGGCACCTACTACCAGCTGTATACCGGTGCGTTTGAGCTTGAATAACTGTTCAGCCCCTAGGGGGCTGAACAGTTAGAAAGAGAAGCACGGTGCTACGCGCACTCGGCTTGCGGGGGACGCCTCGCATCGTCAAACGAAACTCGCTCCAGTCCGCTTCCCCGGTTTTCGTAAGAGCCGGGAAAGCTCCCTGTCCGCTCCTTCCGTTTTCCTCTCAAATTCAAAGCGTCTGCTTTGAATTTGTAAAGGACGAGCAGTGGAGTGAGCGAGCTTTCGTGTCTCAACACGGAAGCGAGACGATACGGAACTTGCGAGGACGCGCACCGTGAGAAGAGTTTTTTCCGAGGCACCTGTCCCCGGAAAAAACAGATTTAAATTTGTTTTCGCCTTGCGAGGCGAAAAATCAGAGGCGTTCCCCCTCTGAACTCCCCCTTATTATAAAACTAAAAAAGCTTCAGGAGAAATCATGGATCAGGTCAACCGTAAACTGTTGGATTTTATCGACGCAAGCCCCTCCTCTTACCACGCCGCCCACAACATCCGCCGCACGCTCGCCGAGAACGGCTTCAAGCGCCTCTACGAAGAAGAGGACTGGACACTGGAGGCTCCCGGAAAATACTATGTCGTGCGCAACAGCTCCTCCGTCGTGGCGTTTTCGCTGCCTGCGCAGCCGCGCTGCTTTCAGATCATGGAAACCCATGTCGATTCGCCGAACTTCCGGATCAAGATGGACGGCGAGGAGAAGACGCTCGGCCTCTACACGAGGCTGGGTGTGGAGAAATACGGCGGGATGCTGTGCGCCACCTGGCTCGACCGGCCGCTTTCGGTGGCCGGGCGCGTCGGCGTGCGCGAGGGTGATCGCATTGTGTTCAAGCTTGTGAACATCGACCGCGATCTGCTGCTGATCCCCAACCTCGCGATCCATATGGACCGCAGCGCCAACGACGCTAAGGCCTACAACGTTAATGTCGATATGCTGCCGCTCTTCGGCAGTGCCGACATCAAAACCGGTCTCAACGAGCTGGTAGCCGCGGAGCTCGGCATCGAGCCGGGCGATATCATCTCGCGCGAGCTGAACCTGTACACCCGCACGCCCGGCGTGCAGTGGGGCGCGGAAAACGAATACATCTCCGCGCCGCGGCTCGACGATCTGCAATGCGCCTACGCCTGTCTGCAGGGCTTCCTGCAGGCCGAGACGCCGGCGAACATCGCCGTGTACTGCTCGCTGGACAACGAAGAGGTGGGCAGCAACACCCGCCAGGGCGCCGATTCCACCTTCCTGGATGACGTTCTGTTCCGCGTGTGGGCCAGCCTCGGGCACGATCAGGCCTCGTACCGCGCGGCGCTGGCCAGGAGCTTCATGGTCTCGGCCGACAACGCGCATGCCGTGCACCCCAACCACCCCGAGTTTGCCGATCGCAACGAGCGCCCCGTGATGAACGGCGGCATCGTGTTCAAGTACAACGCCAATCAGCGCTACATCACCGACGGCATTTCCGCGGCCGTATTCCAGGAGGTCTGCCGCCACGCCGATGTGCCGACGCAGCGCTACTCCAACCGCCCCGATCTGCACGGCGGCACCACGATGGGCAATATCAGCCTGTCACACGTCTCGATCCCGGCGCTGGATATCGGTCTGGCGCAGCTCGCGATGCACTCGAGCTACGAGACAGCCGGTGCGCGCGACACCGAGTATCTGCTGCGCGCGGCCAAAACCTTCTACCTCAGCTCGTATCACACCAGAGGCGAGTGGGTGGAGCTATAATAACAAATCAGTCCCCTTGAAGGGGACTGATTTGTTGAGACCGTCAAAAAAGTCCTATGGACTTTCTTGACGGACGGGGATACAGCTCCGCGCGCGCACTCGTTGTCCGCTGTGAGCGGCCAACTCGCACACTTCGGAGCTGAGAAGTGTTTTCTCCGACGTACATGCCGCCGGAGAAAACGATTTGAATGATTTTTCGCTTGCGAGCGAAAAACTCTGCGAGGCTTTTTTGATAAGCTGAACAATTCAGTCTCCATGTAGGGGACTGATTTGTTATTATAGGCACCTGTTTCACACAATGCCGAACAAGCGTTTTCCGTTTTCCAGGCTGATGCGCGCGATCTCTTCGCCGCTGAGACCCCTGACCTCGGCGATTTTCTGCACGACGAATGCCAGGTTGCGGCTGTCGTTGCGCTGCCCGCGGCGCGGAACGGGGCTCAGATAGGGGCTGTCTGTCTCGATCAGCAGGCGCTCGAGCGGCGTGATCTCCAGCACCTCGATCGTCTTGCGGGCGTTTTTATAGGTCACCGGGCCGTCAAAGCCCAGATACCAGCCGCGTTTGAGAAGTTCCTTCGCCATCTCGGCGCTGCCGGAATAGCAGTGGAACACGCCGCGCAGATCGGGGTATTCGCAGACGATGGCAAAACAGTCGCCGTGCGCCTCGCGGTCGTGGACGACGACAGGCTTATCAAGCTCGATCGCAAGCTCGAGCTGCGCACGAAACAGTGCCTTCTGCTCCTCTTTGTGGCTGTCGTCCCAGTAATAGTCAAGCCCGATCTCGCCGATGGCGACGCATTTTGGGTGAGAGGCCAGATCTCGGATCGAGTCCAGGCTGCCGGGCCAGCCTTCCAGCTCCTCGGGGTGGACGCCGACCGCGGCATAGACAAAGGGGTACTGCTCCGCAAGCGCGATAGCCGCGCGCGAGCTCGCCTCGTCGCAGCCGGGGTCGACAATGAATTCGACGCCGAAGTCGTGGACTGCCGGCAGCAGTGTCTCCCGGTCCGCGTCAAATTTTGCGTCATCATAATGGGCATGGGTGTCAAAATACATAAGCAGCCTCCACAATTCTTCTCTGTCCCGATTATAACGGAAAACCCCGGTAAACACAAGGTTTACCGGGGTTTTCATCTGTAATTCCGTTTTACTGGTGCTATTACTGGATCTCGAGGCGGCGCGTGGCGGGCATGGTCTCGACCTTCTTGGGCATGTTCAGCGAGAGGATACCGTCGTTGTAGCTTGCCGTGATACCGTCGACCTGGATGCCGCTGACATCAAAGCTGCGGCTGTAGGAGCCATAGAAGCGCTCGCGCTTGATGAAGTTGGGCTTCTTCTCGTCGTTGTCGAGGTGGCGCTCGGCCGAGATCGTCAGCACGTCGTTCTCGACGTCGAGCTTGATGTCCTCCTTCTTGAAGCCGGGCAGCTCGGCCTCGAGCTTGAAGGCGTCGCCGGTGTCGATCACGTCGGTGCGGAAAGCGACGCGGCCGTTGTTGTTGCTGCCGAAGAAGGCGCGCTCCATCTCGTCGAGCTCACGGAAAGGATCAAAGCTTGTATGTGTACGACCAAAAGGAATCAGTTCAAACATGATATATACCTCCAAAAATTTTATTAACAATTTTATTCTCGATGAAGCCTTTCTATTTCTCGTTTCATCGTGTATATAATATACAGCGCAAATTTTAAGAAATATAGCAATTATTATGAACGAACTATGAACTTTAGCACTTGATTGTTTTGAGTGCTAATCCTATTGTCTCCATTTTCCGCGATATTATGCAGAGAAAGTGCTTGTCTCAAATAATCGAATCAATCGTAGGGGCGGCTATCAGCCGCCTGGCGCAGATCCGCCGTTGGCGGACGTAAGCGGGCAATAGCCCGCAGCTGACGCACAACGCGCGTCAGCTGGAGACGACGTTGCAACGGTATCCCCGAAAAACACAGAGTATTCTGTGTTTTTCATGCGAAACAGCATTTCGCATGCGCGCATCTCATGCGCGCGGGGATTTAGTTATGTAATTGTACCGCGCGGGCGGCTGACTGCGTGCCCTGCGGGCACATAGCCGCCCCTACTACACTGTTACACTTAAAACTTAATGCAGCGTATACACCACCTCATCAGTCGCTGACGCGACAGCTTCCCCTCAAGGGGAAGCCAAGAATCCCGCGAATCCAAGTCTTCCCCTTGAGGGGAAGGTGGCATCCGGCGTCTCACGCAAGCCGGATGACGGATGAGGTGGAAAGTACTACAGTGCTATTTTTACCCCTTATTATATCGCGATCGGCACGGCGCCGGGCTCGATGGGGCAGGTATAGCCCTCGGCCGCGCGTTTTTCAAATTCCGCGCGGGCGGCTGCGAGCGCTTCGGGCTGCGTCAGCAGGTCGATCGCGGCGCCAGCCAGCACCTTTGCCGCGCAGAGCATACCCTTGTACGCAATGCTGCTCTTGCCGCAGCTCACCACCTGCCAGCTGTGTCCGGGCACTTCCGCAGGCCAGGTCACCACGTTGATCTGTGCGGTCGGTGTCAGCCAGCTGACATCCCCCACATCGGTGCTGCCCGGTGTGAAGACGTTTCCGGAATAGAGCGGCAGCAGAAAATCGTTGAGGGGCTTGGTATAGTTCTCGGACAGGGCGCGTGCCTGCTCGCGGATCGTCTCGTCGGCGCGCGGCCCGCAGCCGTCCACAGCAACCCCGTGGGGATAGGTCTCGCGCAGCGCGGCGGCGAAGGCCTTCTCCTCCGGGGTATAGCTCGGGACGCCGACCGCCTCAAAGTTGTCATACAGCAGCCGTTCAAGCGCGAAGTTCGGCAGCGTATCGGCCGTGCCGTCGATGAATACACGCTCAACCGTTGTCTCGGTCATCAGCGCGGCGCCCTCGGCGATCTTATCCACACGCGCCTGCAGCTTTACGGTGTCGGCGACGCGGTTGGCGCGCACCATGTACAGCACCGAGGCGCTGGCCTGCACCACGTTCGGGCTGATACCGCCGGTATCGGTGATAGCGTAGTGGATGCGGCAGTCGTCGGTGCAGTGCTCGCGCAGAAACTGTACGCCGACGTTCATCAGCTCCACGGCGTCGAGCGCACTGCGCCCGTTGAAGGGGGCCCCAGCCGCGTGGGCCGCAACGCCGTGAAAGCGGTAGAGCACCTGGATGCAGGAGTTGTTGGTGCCGGTTTTGACCTGGTTGACATCCGCGGGATGCCAGCACAGCGCCGCGTCCAGGCTCTTCCACACACCGTCGCGGGCCATGTAGGCCTTGCCCGAGCCGCCCTCCTCGCCGGGGCAGCCGTAGAAGATCACGGTACCGCTCGCTCCGGTCAGCTCGAGATAGCGCTTGACCGCCACCGCGGCCGCGAGCGAGCCCGCGCCGAGCAGGTTATGCCCGCAGCCGTGGCCGCTGCCGCCGGGACTGACGGGCTCCCACGCCGTCGCCCCCGCCTTCTGGCTGAGACCCGAGAGCGCGTCGAACTCGCCGAGGATGCCGATGACGGGCTTTCCGCTGCCGTAGGAGCCGCAGAAGGCCGTGTCGATGCCGCAGAGCTTCTCCGTGACCGTAAAGCCCAGATCCCGGAGCGCTGCGATATAGGTCGCCGCGGCGTCGTGCTCCTTGAGCGACAGCTCGGGATGCTCCCAGATATGATCGGCGACAGTCTGAAAGACTGCCGCCTGTTCGTCGATCGCGGCCAGCGCCGCCTGTTTTTTCTCGCTCATCTCAATACCTTCGATAAAAAGTCTTTCAGGCGGGGATGCTGCGGATGCTCGAAAATCTCCTCGGGGCTGCCCTGCTCGAGCAGCTTGCCGTCGGCCATGAAGAGCACACGGTTGCCGACCTCGCGGGCAAAGCCCATCTCGTGCGTCACAACCACCATGGTCATACCGGCGGCGGCCAGCTCCTTCATGACATCCAGCACCTCGCCCACCATCTCGGGGTCGAGCGCCGAGGTTGGCTCGTCAAAGAGCATGACGTCGGGCTCCATCGCGAGCGCGCGCACGATGGCCACACGCTGCTTCTGTCCGCCGGAGAGCTGGATCGGGTAGGCATTCGCGCGGTCGGCAAGGCCCACGCGGCCCAGCAGCTCCATGGCCTTCGCCTCGGCCTCGGCCTGGGGCACATGCCGGACCTTTATCGGCGCGAGCGTCATATTCTCGAGGATCGTCTTGTGCGGGAAGAGGTTGAAATGCTGGAACACCATGCCCATCTTCTGGCGGTGCACGTCGATATCCAGCTTCTTCCCGTCAGGGCCATTCGGCTTGGTGATGTTCACACCCTCAAAAATGATCGAGCCGGAATCCGGCACCTCCAGCAGGTTCAGCGAGCGCAGAAAGGTCGATTTGCCGGAGCCCGAGGGGCCGATGACGACCATCACGTCGCCCCGGTTAATGTCGACTGTCACATCGTCGATGGCTTTGATGACGCCCTCGTTATAGTGTTTTTTCAGGTTCTTGACCTGGATCAGCTTATCGGATGTCGCCACGGCGCATTTTCCTTTCAAAATGTTCAATGATTTTACTGGTGGGATAGGTCAGGCAGAAGTACAGCACGGTTGCAATGATCAGCGCCTCGCCGGTGCGGTAGGTGGCGCCCTTGACGGCGTTGACCGCCGACATGATATCCTGTACGCCGATCGTATAGCAGATGGCCGATTCCTTGATGATCGTTACAAACTCGTTGGCGATGGCCGGAAGGATATTTTTGATGGCCTGGGGCAGCACCACAAAGCGCATGGTCTGCACGGCGTTCAGGCCCAGCGAGCGCGCCGCCTCGGTCTGGCCGCCGTCCACCGACTGGATACCCGAGCGGATGATTTCGCTCAGATAAGCTCCGGAGTTGAGCGCCAGGGCGACCACGGCCGGGAAAAAGCGGTCAAAACGGATAAAGCCAAAGAGCTTGAGCCCCGGCAGCACCTTGACGCCGTTGAACACCACATAGTAGATGATAAACACCTGCACGATCATGGGCGTGGCGCGGAAAAGCTCGACATAGGCCGTCGCCAGCGCGCGCAGGATCTTCGTCCTGCCCATACGGAGTATGGCCAGCACCAGCGCTAAAACGAAGCCGAGAATGACCGTGAGCAGCGAAAGCGATACGGTGCACACGACGCCCTGCAAAAACAGCTGCCAATAGGAAAATGCTGCCTGAAAGCCTTTGGTTGTCAGCATGAAAAATCTCCTTTAAGTAAATACACGGCACACAGCGCCCTCCGATTGAGGGCGCTGTCTGTTCCGATTGTTGGACGGTGCTTATGCGGCGCTGTCTGCTTCCGCTTCCATGTTCTCCAGCAGGCCTTCATAAACCTCGCCGGTGGAGAGTTCGTTGGCCTCGGCAACAAACTTATCCATGGAGCCATCCGCCAGCGCGGCGGCAACCGCCTCGTTGACCTTTGCGAGCAGGGCCTCGTTGCCCTTCGCAACGCCGACCGCGGAGCCCTCGGACTCATAGGGTACATCCAGCACGACGGCCAGGTCGGGGTAGTTCTTGGCATAGTTCTCGGCGACAGCCGTCTCGATGTAGGCGCCGTCGAGCTTGCCGGCCAGCAGCTCGGTGATGATGTCGGTGACCTTCACCAGCGTGACGATGTCGGCATCGGGGGAATACTGGGTAGCCAGATCCATCTGGATCGAACCGTTCTGCGCGCCGATGGAGAGCTCCGCCTTGTTGGTGTCGTCGAGAGAAGTGAACTGATCCTTCTTGCTCTGTACGGTGACGAAGGACTGTCCGCCCTGATAGTAGACGTCGGAGAAGTCCATCGCCTCGGCACGCTTGGGATCGGGGGACAGGCCCGCGAGCCCCAGGTCGACGTTGCCGGAGGCCAGCTCGTTGAGAACGCCGTCAAAGTCCATCGGGATCACGTCCAGCTCGAGGCCGATGTAATCGGCAATGTACTGGGCCAGTGCCATATCGAAGCCGGCCAGCTGGGGCTCGCCGTCGGTCACGGCATAGAACTCATAGGGAGCAAAGTCGGGGCTGGTGGCCACAGTCAGCTTGCCGGGAACGACCGTGCTGATCTCGGTGTCGTCAGCTGCAAAAGCAGCAGCACCGAGTGAGAGAGCCATGATGAGGCTCAGCATAACGCACAAGTATTTCTTCATGTTTTTCATATTTTTCACAATCCTTTCATTGAACTTTACCAGTTCTTTGCTGGAACGGTTGTGAGTTTAGCACAAGTATAGGGATCTGTCAAGCGTTTTATGAAAAAATATTCTTTATTTTTTTCGTTTTTCACGCATTATTCATTTGCACTATGAATATTCGCCTTTTCGCCGTTCTGTAAATGAATATTTGTCAGTAATTTGAAGTGTTCGCCCCTGCCAATTGCCGCGCGCCGGGTTAGAATTTCCTGTTTCTGGGCAAGCTACCGGTACAAAGGAGTGGTTTCATGAGTCTCGCCGCTCGGCTTGGCGCGCTATCGGCGCGCTATGCGTTTTTGCTGCAGCAGCTGGTGCTGCGCGATTTCAAAGTGAAATACAAGCGCAGTGTGCTCGGCGTCGGCTGGAGCCTGCTGTATCCGCTGCTGACAACGGCGATTTTGTCGCTGGTCTTTTCGAACGTCTTTCGTTTCTCTGCGAGCGGCGTCAGTTACGTGGCCTATCTGCTGACAGGAATTGTATTTTACAACTATTTCAGTGAGGGGAGCAATCTTGCCATGAGCTCGGTACTCGCCAATTCCAGCCTGATCGGCAAGGTCTATGTGCCAAAGGCCGTGTTCCCGCTCTCGAAGTGTCTGTCCAGCGGCATCAACTTTCTGCTCAGTCTGCTGCCGCTGTATCTGGTGCTGCTCGTGACCGGCACGGGGCTCTGCTGGCAGCATATCTATCTGCCCTGGGCCGTTGGCTGTCTCTTTGTCTTCACGCTGGGCGTCGGTCTGCTGCTGGCCGCCGCGGCGGTCTTTCTGCGCGATATCGTCTATCTCTACGGCATCGTGCTGACGCTGTGGATGTATCTCACGCCGATCATGTACGATGTTTCGATCCTCCCCTCTCCGCTGCAAACGGTGATTGCGTTCAACCCGCTCGCCCAGTACATCGGCTTTGCGCGTACGATCCTGCTGCTGCACCGCACGCCCGAGGCCGGACAGTTCGCGCTCTGTGCTCTTTCAGCCGCGGGCACGCTGCTTGTCGGTCTGCATGTATTCCGGCGCAGCCAGGATAAATTCTACTACTACATGTAATGGGGTGCGCTATGGCTGACGATATGATCCGCGCCGAGGGCGTATCCATGCGTTTTCAGCGAGGAATGGAGGGCGGCGGAACGCTCAAGCAGGCCTTTATCGACGCACTCAGCCCCGCCCGCCGCGCTGCGCGCCGACAAGCTTCCGAATTCTGGGCCTTGCGGAATGTGGACTTCACGGTTCGCCGCGGCGAGGTGCTCGGCCTGATCGGGCCGAACGGCACCGGAAAATCGACACTGCTGAAGCTGGTGGCGGGCGTGCTGAAGCCCACCGAGGGCCGCATCGTGCTCGGCGGCACCGTCTGCCCGATGATCGAGCTCGGCACGGGCTTCGATCTCGATCTGACGGCGCGGGAGAACATCTATCTCAACGGCGCGATCCTCGGTTATTCCCGCGATTTTCTTGTGCGGCGCTTTGACGAGATCGTGGCCTTCTCCGAGCTCGAGCCCTTCCTTGACGCCCCGCTGCGCAGCTTCTCCTCGGGCATGACGGCGCGCCTGGCCTTTTCGATCGCCACCGTCGTTGAGCCGGAGATCCTGATCGTCGATGAGATCCTGTCGGTCGGTGACCTGGCGTTCCAGGCCAAAAGCGAGGAGCGGATGCTGCGCCTGATCGGCGGCGGGACGACCGTACTCTATGTGTCGCACGCCTTAGCCTCGATCCGGCGGCTGTGCAGCCGTGTACTGTGGCTCGAGGGCGGGCGCGTGCGCGCCATCGGCGAGGCGGACGAGATATGCGAAGAGTACGAGCGTAGTTGTTAGTGACTAGTGGCTAGTGACTAGTGGCTAGTGACTAGTGGCTAGTGACTAGTGGCTAGTGGCTAGTGGAAGCTGTTGATTACTAATCACTAACCACTAACCACTAACCACTAAAAAGGAGGTCTACCTGTGAAGCTGCTCACTGTGGTGGTCCCGGTCTACAACACCGCACGCTATCTGCCGCGCTGTCTGCGCTCGGTGCTGGTGCCGGAGGCCCTTGACCGGCTGGAGCTGATCCTGATAAACGACGGCAGTACGGACAGCTCCGTCTCGATCCTGCTGAAGGCCGCACGCCGCTATCCGGGCACTGTGCGCGTGATCGACAAGGAAAACGGCGGCCACGGCTCCGCCGTCAACGAGGGGCTGCGCATCGCCTCGGGGCGCTATTTCCGTGTGCTCGACAGCGACGACTGGTTTGACACCCCGGCCTTTCTGCGATATCTGGACGCGCTCGGGCAGTGTGACGAGGATCTGATCGTCACGCCATACACGCAGGAATTCAACTGCGCAAAGCAGCGCGTGTGCGTGCGCTATGCCGCGCTCTCCGACGAGAGCAGCTATGCGCTTGACGAGCTCGATCTCACGGGAGAGATGCCCTATGTGTCTCTGGCCGCCGCCACATGGAAAACCGAACTGCTGCGCCGCTGCGGTCTGCAGCTCAGCGAGCACTGCAGCTATGTTGACATGCAGTATATCCTCTTCCCGATCCCGTTTGTGCAGCGCGTCCGCTTCATCAACGAGAGCGTCTACCGCTATTTCATTGGCCGCACTGGGCAGAGCATGGATCCGGCGCAGTTTTTGAAAAACATCCCCCAGCACGAGCAGGTGCTGCGCTCGCTGATCGACTTTTACGCCGCGCAGCGTCCAACGCTCAACGCCGCTGCGCGCGACTACATCGAGCGCGTCATCTCGCTGATGACTTATACACACCTCGAGCTCCTCTGTCGGCGGATGCCCGGGCGGCTCGCGGCCTTTCGACGCTGCCGGGACTTTGACGCGTTCCTCCGGCAAACGGCGCCCGAGATCTACCGGCGCACCGATACGAACACAGAACCTCGGATCTACCGCCGTCTGGGCTATCTACCGCTGCTGCTGGGCCGCCGGGTGCTGCCGCGGCTGCTCCATTTTCGTCGTACGCTTCATGGGAGTTCGTTATGAAACGCATTTTTGTCGTCAGCTGGTTTTATCCGCCGCTCAACTCCTCCGAGGGCCTGGTCACCGCCAAGCTACTCGGCCGTTCACAATATCACTACGATGTATTCACCGAGTCGTCCTGCGAACAGTGGTCCTACGGGCGCTCGGCCGCGCTGCCGGAGACAGACAATGTGCATCGGATCGAGGCGCATGCTTCCACGCCGTCGGCCTTTGCCGATGAGGCTTTCCGATACTTCCAGTCGCACACCGACTCGTACAGCCTTGTGATGACCCGCTCGATGCCGCCCGAGTGCCACGCGGCCGGGCTGCGGATCAAGGAGACCTTCCCTGCCGTTCCCTGGCTGGCCTCCTTCGGTGATCCGATCAAGGACAATCCCTACCGGCATCTCGACGAGACGCTGTATTCCTCCTGGTCACTCGACAGCATGAAAAATCGAAAGGCGCCGCTCTCCTTTCGTCTCTCGCCGCGGCGCTTTGTTCACGAGGCGCTCTGGCTGCTGCGGCACCGCACCGCCGTGCGGGAACGACAGGCACTCGGTGACCTGGAAGAGCAGACTGTACAGCGCGCCGAGCGCATCCTTGTCAATAACCGCTCAGAGCTGCGCTATCTGCTGCCGGAGCATCTGCGACAAAAGGCCGTGCTGCTGCGGCACAGCTACGAGCCCGCCCTCTATGACGCACTGCCCCGGCGAGAGAGCGGCGAGCCGACACGCTTTGTGTTCACCGGCGCGCTCGACGAGCAGCGCAGCGCCGCCCCTCTGCTCGAGGCGATCGCCGAGCTGAAGGCCGATTGCGCGGATCTCCCGGCGCGTGCGGTCTTTGATTTCTACGGCACAATGGCCGAGCACGACCTCGCCGCGATCGTGCGGCTCGGTTTGACCGGGCTCGTCCGCTATTCGCCGCCGACTGGCTATCTGGACAGCCTGCGGCAGCTCGCCGCGGCCGACTGGGCGCTCCACATCGACGCCGATCTCAGCGCGGTATGGAACGAAAACGTCTTCTTTGCCGCCAAGCTCGCCGACTGTTTCGGCGCGCACGTGCCGGTGTTTGCGATCGGCATGCCGCGCGGGGACGTGACGCGCTGTTTAGAGCGCGCGGGTATGGTGACTGTCGGCTTTTCAGTCGGCGAGATCAAGCAGGCCCTGTATGAAATCCTGTACCAGGGTAGAAAGGCTGAAGCAGACTGGGACTGGATCGCCGAAGAATTTGACGCTCGCCGTGTGGCCGCGTGTCTCGATCAAACGATACGGGAGGTACTGAACGATGGAAGTTAAGGTCGATACGCTGATCGTCGGCGGCGGGGTCTCTGGCTTAAGCGCCGCCGCAGCGCTGCGCGGGGACTGGCTGCTGCTCGAGCGTGAAAAGGCGCTCGGCGGTTACTGCCGCACACAGCGGCACGACGGCTTTGTCTGGGACTGGGCCGGGCACTTTTTCCATTTTCGTGACGGCGCCGCGGAGCGGTTCTTCCGCTCCTGCTTTGCCCCCGGCGAGCTGCTCGAGATCGAAAAATGTACGAAGATCCTCTATCGCGGCCGACTGATCGACTACCCGTTCCAGACGCATATCCACGAGCTGCCCAAGGATGAATTTCTCTCCTGTCTCGCCGATCTCCTCGACCGGCGGGAGACGGCGGCGCCCGGCAGCTTTCTCGATATGCTGTATGAACGCTTCGGCCGCGCGATCACCGAGACCTTTCTGCGCCCCTACAATGAAAAGCTCTACGCCTGTCCGCTCTCCTCGCTCGATGCCGGCGCCATGGGGCGCTTCTTCCCGCCGGCCGAGCTCTCGGGGCTGGCCGCGGCGCTGCGCGGTGAGGAGCGTGTGAGCTACAACAGCCGCTTTCTCTACCCGCGCAGCGGGGCCGGTGCCTTTGTCGAAGCGCTCAGCCGGACGCTGCCGAGCGAGCGTGTGCGTACCGGCCGCGCGCTCGTGTGCGTGGACGCGCAGGCCCATCTGGCCGAAGACAGTGCCGGGGACCGCTACCGCTATCGGACGCTGATCAATACGACGCCGCTCAACCGCTTCCTGCCGCTGCTCGCTGGCCAGCCCTACCGCGCGATCGGCGATACGCTCTCATGGAATAAGGTGCTGGTGCTCAATCTGGGCTTTGCACACAAGGGGCCGCTGACGCGCGAGCATTGGCTGTATGTGCCGGAGGGCGACGCCAGCTTTTACCGGGTCGGCTATTATGACAATATCCAGGGCGGCGAGCGGATGAGTCTCTACGTGGAGATCGGCTTTCCCGCCGGCGCCGCGGTGGATGCGGAGCAGGAGCTGGATAAGGCACTTGCCGCGCTGCGCCGCCAGGGGCTCGTGCAGGCGGATAACGCCCTGATCGCACACGAGGCGCTGCTGATGGACCCGGCCTACGTCCACATCAGCACCGAGAGCGAAGCGGCCGTGCGGCTGTTGAAGCGGGAGCTCGCCCTCGGCGGGATCTGTACGATCGGGCGCTACGGCGGCTGGTGTTACTGCTCGATGGAGGACTGCATGCGTGCTGCCCGCGCGCTCGCCCGCCGCTTGAACCGCGCTGCGGAGGAGAAGGCCTCGTGACACATCTGACCAAGCTGTGGAGCGCCTGGCGGAAATACGGCACAGCGCGCTTTTGCCAGAAGCTGCTCGCATGGCTGCGCGCCAACGTCCTCGATCGGCTCAGCATCCCGGTGCTGCTGCATCCGCGGCGCTATCGCGCGGCGATCGAAGAAATGCTCACCGGGGACTATGACCGTGTACTGCTCTGGCGCTCGAGCTTTGGCTATGCGGTGCCGCTTTTTCAGCGGCCGCAGCACATGGCGCACGCGCTCGCGCGGCAGCGCTGTCTGGTGCTCTACGAGGTCACGACGGCCACCGACGGCTGTGCCACGCTGCGTATGATCGCGCCGGGGCTGTGGCTTTTCAATTTCAACAACCTGCTGCTCCGGTTTTTTCTCGAGCATGCGCTTGAGAAAAAACCGCTGCCGCGCTATATCGATCTCTACTCGACCGACTGGAAGCTGTCGGCGCGTGCGCTCGCGCGCTATGCCGCGCGCGGCTGCGGTATCCTCTATGAGTACATCGACCATCTGAGCCCCGCGCTCGCCGGGACGGCCGCGCTGCCGCGCGCGATCTCGGAAAAATTTGACTACGCCATGGCCCACCGCGCCGTTACCGTTGTAGTGACGGCCGAGCGGCTGCGGCAGGATGTGCTGCGCCGCCGCGGCGAAGAGAATCTCGTGCTCGCCTCCAACGGCGTCGACCTTGCGTTTTTACGCCGCTTTGATCGGTACAGCTTTGAGCCGGAGTTCCTCTCCATCCTCGCAAAGGGCAAGCCGATCGTCTGCTATTACGGGGCGCTCGCGAGCTGGTTTGACTATGACCTTGTCCGCAGCCTCGCTGCGACCGGACGATACAGCGTGGTGCTGATCGGGCTCAAGTACGACACGAGCTTCGACGAGCAGCTGCCGGCCCCGGTATCGGATCTCTACTATCTCGGTCCGCGGGACTACCGCGTGCTCAAATACTATGCACATGAGGCCGCGGTGCTGATGATCCCCTTTCTCATCAACGATATCACCCGCGCCACAAGTCCCGTGAAGCTCTTCGAGTACATGGCGCTCGGTCGGCCGATCGTCACGACCGACATGGACGAATGCCGACAGTACCGCTCGGTGTTGATCGGACACAGCCACGCAGCGTTTATATCGCAGATTGAGCACGCTCTCACACTGCGAAACGACGCCGACTATCTCGCCGCGCTCGACCGTGACGCGAGGGCTAACGACTGGAGCAGCAAAGCCGCCGCGATCATTGAGGGCCTACGCGCCAGAGAACAGGGATAATACGATAGCTGGCAAAATTCCGCGTAACTGTTCAGTCCTCAATGTCATTATGTTAAGAGAAACGAAAAATGATAGGCCAGGCCATGCCTTCCCCTTGAGGGGAAGGTGTCATCCAGCGTCCCCCGCAAGCTGGATGACGGATGAGGTGTCACCCCTGCCGCCAGTACAATGCTAACTCAGAGCCGGTAAACTCCACCTCATCCGTCGCGGCCCTTGCGACGCGAAGCTAGTCCTTTAGGGCGAGGAACGGGCCGCGCCACCTTCCCCTCAAGGGGAAGGCATTGTTGCAAACTTCAAGCTTTTATCGTATATACGAGCATTTACGCTTTACTTAATCACACTTGGCGCTGAACAGTTACAAAATTCCGCCCCTCACCGGGCGGAATTGTCGTATCCGGGTCTTGAATCCCTGTTTCCGATTTGTTATAATCATATATTATTAAATTAATGAGAGAAAAAATAACTATGAGAGAGAAGCTGTGGAAGATCCCGTACCGGCAGCCGGAACTGCCGCGCGAGCTGATCGAAGCCGGTTACACCCCGCTGCTGGCCGCAGTGCTGGCTCTGCGCGGTATACGCACCGCCGCGGCCGCCGACGAGCTTTTAAACCCCGGCGCCGAGCGGCTGGTCGACCCGCTGCGCATGAAGAGCATGAATCGCGCTGCCGCCAGATTGCAGCGTGCGATCCGCGACCGTGAGATCGTCGCCGTCTACGGCGACTATGACGTGGACGGCATCACCGCCACCGCCCTGCTGACAGACTACCTGCGTCACAAGGGGCTTACCGTTGTCCCCTACATCCCCGACCGCGGCGCCGAGGGCTACGGCGTCAACGCCTCCGCCGTCGACGCGCTGCACGAGCAAAGCGTTCAGCTGATCGTCACAGTTGACTGCGGCATCACGGCCGTCGAAGAGTGCCTGTATGCACGTCAGCTCGGCATCGACATGATTATCACCGACCACCACGAGTGCGGCGGCGAGCTGCCGCCCGCTCTGGCCGTGGTCGATCCCAAGCAGCCCGACGAGAGCTATCCCAATCAGGTGCTGGCCGGTGTGGGCGTAGCGATGAAGCTCGCCTGCGCCTGCGAGGGCAATACCGAGACAATTCTGGAACAATACGCCGATCTGGTCGCTGTCGGCACCGTAGCCGACGTGATGCCGCTGATCGGTGAAAACCGCGCACTGGTGCGCATGGGCATCTCCGCACTGGAGGACCGGCCACGCCCTGGCATGGCCGCCATGCTGCGCGAGGCCGGTCTCGGCGGCCGCGCGATCTCCGCTACCTCGATCGGCTTTGGGCTGGCTCCGCGTCTCAACGCCGCCGGGCGACTCGGTCAGGCACAGATCGCGCTTGATCTGCTGTTGACCGAGAGTCCCGACAAGGCCAGCCGCCTGGCCCGTCAGCTCTGCGAGCTCAACCGCCGCCGCCAGGAGATCGAAACCGAGATCTGGAACGACGCCAACCGTCTGCTTGAAGGCAGAACGCCCACTGGCCCGATCGTGTTGGCCAAGGAGGGCTGGCACCAGGGCGTGATCGGCATTGCCGCCTCGCGTCTGGCCGAGCAGTATGCCCTGCCTGCCATCATGATCTGTCTGTCGGGTGAGAGTGGCAAGGGCTCCTGCCGCAGCTACGGCGGCTTCAACCTGTTCGAGGCGCTCTCGGCCTGTTCGGATATGCTGACAGGCTTCGGCGGCCACGCACTCGCCGCGGGGCTGACGCTCCGCAGCCGGGACGTGCCCGCCTTCCGTGCGGCGCTGAATGACTACTATCAGCAGCACCGGCCCGAGCGTATGCCGGATATCGCGTGTGACCTGCTGATCCGCGACGGCGAGCTGCTCAGCGAGGAGAATGTGCTGAGTCTCGACCTGCTCGAGCCCTACGGCAGTGAAAACCCCAAGCCCAGTTTCTGTCTGAGCGGCGCGGTGCTGCTCAGCCACCGGGGCGTGGGCGGCGGACGGCATCTGCGCGTGCAGCTGCAGCTGCGGCAGCAGGTGTTCGAGGGCATTTTCTTTGGCCACACGGCCGAAGAGCTCGGCATTGCGGACGGAGACAGGCTGGACGTGGCCTTCTCACCGCAGCTCAACGAATTTCGCGGACGGCGCTCGGTGCAGCTGCTGATCACGGCGATGCGCCGCCACAAGAGCGAGGCGCTGTGCGCCGATATTCTCTCCGGCGACCCCGCCTATCTCTGGGCCGCCGCCCCCTATCGCCCGGAGCGCGCGGATTTCATCCGCGTCTGGCGACAGATCGACAGTCCGGACTACCGCTCCGGTGACGACCTCGCCGCCATCCTGGCCCAGAAGCCCCCCAAGATGGAGAGCGAGCGCTATTGTCTGTGTCTGGCCGTGCTACACGAGGCCGGGCTGCTCTCCGCCGTTTACGGCGGCGTGCGGCAGCAGCTTGATCAGAAGGCCGATCTGACAGCCACGCCCTTGATGCAAAAACTACTCTGATGTGATAGACGCGCGTCTCTGTGAGGATGATACCATGGACGAAAACAAACTTCCGACAATCAGTGAAACCGTCCCGGCCAGCGTGCCCGAGGAAGTCCGGCAAGCCGTGCTGGGTCCCGAGCGCCGCCCCGGCCCCGATGACGGACACAAGCTGCTCGACCCGGACGAGATGTTTGCCGCGCTCGATGCAAAGATCCGCAAGAGCTGCCCCGGCATGGACATCGAACGCATCCGCAGTGCCTACGAGACCGCCAAGACAGCCCACGCCGGTCAGAAGCGCAAGGAGGGCTCGCCCTATGTGACCCATCCGGTCGCCGTGGCCGATATCACTGTGGACTTCGGGCTCGATGAGGACTCGATCGTCTCGGCACTGCTGCACGACGTGATCGAGGACACGCCCATGACCAAGGAGGACGTGGCCAAGGCCTTCGGTCCGGCCGTGGCCGACATCGTCGACGGTGTCAGCAAGCTGACGCGCGTGCAGTATACCAGCAAGGAAGACGAGCAGATGGAGAATCTGCGCAAGATGCTCATGGCCATGGCCAAGGACATCCGCGTGATCCTCATCAAGCTGGCAGACCGCCTGCACAATATGCGCACCATGGCCTATCAGACGCCCGAAAAGCAGCGCAGCAAGTCGCTCGAGACCATGGAGATTTACGCGCCGATCGCCCACCGGCTCGGCATGCAGCAGGCCAAGTGGGAGTTGGAGGATCTGTCCCTGCAGTATCTCGACCCCTCCGGCTATCAGGAGATCACCCACACGCTCGACAAAAAGATGCCCGAGCTCGAGGCCTTCATGGTCTCGATCAAAAATCAGATCCAGCGGCGTATGGACGAGGAGCAGATCCACTGCTCGATCTTCAGCCGCATCAAGCACGTCTACAGCATTTACCGCAAAATGTACGCCCAGAAGATCGACATCTCCGGCATCTTCGATCTCTGCGCCTTCCGCGTGATCGTGGATACGATCCCGGACTGCTACAATGTGCTCGGCGTTATCCACGATATGTACAAGCCGGTCCCCGGCCGCTTTAAAGACTATATCTCCACGCCCAAGCCCAATATGTACCAGAGCGTGCACACGACGGTCATCGGCTCGGACGGCATCCCGTTCGAGGTGCAGATCCGCACCTGGGACATGCACCACACGGCCGAATACGGCATTGCCGCGCACTGGAAGTACAAGATGGGCAGCGGCAGCGCCGTAGTGCGCACCGGCGACGAAGACAAGTTCGCCTGGGTGCGCCGCCTGCTCGAGAGCCAGCAGGAGTCTGACGCCTCGGACTTCTTCCACGATCTGAAGATCGACATGTTCGCCGATGAGGTCTTCGTCTTTTCTCCGAAGGGCGACGTTATCAACCTGCCGGCCGGCGCCACGCCGATCGACTTTGCCTATACGATTCACTCCGACGTCGGCAACCACATGGTCGGCGCCAAGGTCAACGGGCGCATCGTCAACTTTGACTATGCGCTGCAAAACGGCGATATTGTCGAGATCCGCACCTCAAAGTCCTCCCCCGGTCCGGGGCGAAACTGGCTGGATATCGCCCGGTCGAACTCGGCGCGCACCAAGATCAAGCAGTGGTACAAAAAGGAGCGCCGCGAGGAGAACGTGATCCGCGGCCGCGAGATGCTGCTGGAGGAGTTCAAGCACGACGGCATCGACCCCGACGCTGCGCTCGCCGAAGAGATCGTGAGCCCGATCCTCAAGCGGCTGAGCTTCTCGAGCGTGGACGATCTGTACGCCGCGCTCGGCTATGGCGGTCTCACAGCGGTCCGCGCCGCGAACCGCCTGCGCGACGAGCTGGAGCGCCACACAAAGAACGAGAAGAAGACCACGCTCGATCGGATCACCGAGGCCGCCGAGCGCCGCGAACAGCAGGCCGCAAAAAAAGAACTGAAACCCATCAACGGCGTGCTGGTCGCCGGGATCGACAACTGTCTTGTGAAGTTCTCCCGCTGCTGCACACCGGTTCCCGGTGACGACATCATCGGCTTTATCACGCGCGGGCAGGGTGTTTCGATCCACCGGACAGACTGCGTCAACTACACCTCGCGCAAGGACGCCCCCGAAGACGCCGGGCGCTGGATCAAGGTCGGCTGGGCGAGACAGATCACCGAGAGCCACACCACGACCGTCACGCTGACCTCGAAGGACCGCGGCGGTCTGGTCATGGATATCGCCACGGTGCTCAACGCCCTCAACGCCAAGGTCCGCAGTCTCAACGCCCGCGACAACGTCTCGGGTGTTGCCCAGGTCGCCGTGACGCTCGAGGTCATGGATACGGCCGAGCTGCGCTACATCATGGGCCGCCTGGCCCACATTCCCGGTGTGATCGAGGTCCGTCGCAACGGATAATACGTCTTTCCTGTATCAAATGATTGGAGCCATTACACTATGCTGATCAAAACTATCCCCGTCGGACAGCTGGAGGAAAACTGCTATGTTGTCACCGACGAAAACACCTTGAACTGTGCCGTCATCGACCCCGGTGACGAGAGCAACACGATCCTCGACTATCTTGAGGACAACCGCCTGCACTGCCAGGTCATCCTGCTGACGCACGGCCACTTCGACCACGTCGGCGCCGTCGACGCGATCCGGGAGGAGACCGGCGCGGCCGTCTACATGCACCCGGCTGACGACACCGGCGGGCGGGATCTCCGCCGCCCCTATCGGCTCGGCGCTGAGGGGCATCCGTATCACGAGGGCGACGTTGTGTGCGTCGACGCGCTGCGCTTTGAGGTGCTCGAGACACCGGGCCATACGCCCGGCAGCGTGACACTGCGCTGCGGCGAGGCGCTCTTCACGGGCGATACGCTGTTTCGCGGCAGCTGCGGCCGCACCGATCTCGAGGGCAGCAGCACCGAGGATATGCTGCGCAGTCTCAAGCGGCTCTGCGCGCTCCCCGGCGACTACGAGGTCTATCCCGGCCACAACGAACCCAGTACACTCGTGCGCGAGCGCAACATGAACTACTACTGCCGCCAGGCCATGCAAGTTAAATAACAATGCCAACGATCTCTGCGGCATTTCTGTCAGAGGAACACAAAACGGCGCGTCTCCTTGTCCCGAGGAGGCGCGCCGTTTCGTTGTGTGTGCGTAATGGAAGTGAAGTGAGGTGAAAAGGGAGAATAGAGAGGGTCCGTCAAGTGAATATGAGACTGCAAAGGGTTAGAGCTTTCTAACTCACAGTCTGAAAGCAGATCCCCTTCGGGGGATCTTGTTTCATTCACCTGATCTTCTTGACAATTAGAAGTTTAACATATTTAACTTCTGTTGTCAAGCTCTAATTGTTTATTTTCTGAAAAAAGAGAAGCCTTTTTTCTGATAGGGCTCGGACACGACCGCACCGAGCGTGTAGCCGGTCGGGTCGATGGCCGCGTGCAGCGCCGCTTCACTGATCGCCTCTTCACTGACGATCACGGCCTCGCCCTTTGCGCGGCTGGCCTTGACCGACCTGACGGTGAAGGCTTTTCGGATCGCATCCTGGATATGTGCTTCGCACATCGAGCACATCATCCCGTCGATTTTTGCCGTTGTCTGAATCATGTGTTCTCCTCCCCGGGGATATGAAGCACGGGGCGCTCCCCTGTCCCGGCACCGCAGCCGGCACAGCCGGCGCAGCTTCCGCCGCAGGCACTTTTTCCTGCCTTTTTATCGTGCAGCATGCCGCGGATCACGAAAAAGCAGACCAGCACGATTACGGCGATCAGTACTATATTGATCAAATTGGCGGACAGCCAGCTGAGCATGAAACATGCCTCCTTGGATACGCAGGGAGCGCAGATGCGCTCCCTGCCATCAATACTTGTTACGCGAGTTTTACGCTTTCTTTATACGGCCTGAACAGCATGTAGCCGAACACAGCGAGCAGCGCGACAGCCACGATCAGCCCCGGCACATTGACCGCACCGGCAAACAGCAGACCGAGCTGCCAGACGAGCAGTGCGATGGCATAGGCGAACACGCACATATAGCCAATGGCAAACCAGGTCCATTTGGCGCTGTTCATCTCGCGCCGGATCGCGCCCATGGCCGCAAAGCAGGGGGCGCAGAGCAGGTTGAAGAGCATGAAGCTGAAGGCGGCGAGCTTGCCGTGGCCGCCGGAGAAGCTGCCAAAGTCGTCCGCAACGTTCGTCCAGATCTGCGAGCCCTCTTCGTCGAGCTCATCGTCCTCGGTCTCTGCCTCGTAATTATACAACACGCCGAAGGTTCCGACAACCTCTTCTTTTGCGATCAGGCCGGTGACGGTGGCAACGGTCGGACGCCAGGAGCCAAAGCCCAGCGGCTTGAAGATCACAGACACAGGGCGGGCCACGTCGGCGAGGATCGAATCGTCCATGGCGGTGACTTCCTCCACGGGTACGCCCATCTCCTGGGCCTTGGTCTCGATATAGGACTCGGTCGCAATGCTCTCATCCTCGTAGAGGGCGTCGACATTGCCGAACTTGCCGTTGACGGTGCCATAGCCCTGCAGGAACCACAGCACGATCGAGGAGATCAGGATCACAGTGCCGGCGCGCTTGATGAAGGACCAGCCGCGCTCCCAGGTGCCGCGCAGCACGTTGCCGAGAGACGGCACATGATAGGCCGGCAGTTCCATGACGAAGGGCGCGGGATCACCGGCAAACATTTTGGTCTTCTTGAGCATGATGCCGGAGACGATGATCGCGGCGACACCGATGAAGTAAGCGCCGGTGGCGATCCAACTCGAGCCGCCGAACAGGGCGCCGGCGATCAGGCCGACGATCGGCATTTTTGCGCCGCAGGGGATGAAGCAGGTCGTCATGACGGTCATGCGGCGGTCTCGCTCGCTTTCGATCGTACGTGAGGCCATGACGCCGGGCACGCCGCAGCCGGTGCCGACGAGCATCGGGATAAAGCTCTTGCCGGAGAGGCCGAACTTGCGGAAGATACGGTCCATGATAAAGGCGATACGGGCCATGTAGCCACAGTCCTCGAGGCAGCAGAGGAACAGGAACAGCACGAGCATCTGCGGCACGAAGCCGAGCACCGCGCCGACGCCGGCGAGAATACCGTCGGAGATCAGTCCGACCAGCCAGTCTGCCGTACCCCAGCTCTCGAGCAGGGCGCGCGAGCCGTCGGTCAACCATTCGCCGCCCAGCACGTCGTTGGCCCAGTCGGTCAGGAAGGTGCCGAGACCGATGCCGCCGTCCGCAATGGACGAGCCCATGCTGACAGCATACACAAGCCACATGATCACCGCGAAGATCGGCAGGGCCAGCCAGCGATTGGTAACGATGCGGTCGATCTTATCCGAGGTCGACATGGCTCCCTTGTTCTTTTTCTTATAGCAGGCCTTGATCACGCCTGCGATGTAAATATAGCGCTCGTTCGTGATGATGCTCTCGCTGTCGTCGTCGAGTTCCTTTTCGCAGGCCTGGATGTCCTGCTCGATATGGGCTTTGACGCTGTCGCTGAGCTGCAGCTTGTTCTGCACCTTCTCGTCACGCTCGAAGAGCTTGACGGCAAACCAGCGCTTCTGCTCCTCGGGCACGGTGTCGAGCGCCGCCTCCTCGATATGGGCCAGGGCGTGGTCGACCGCGCCGGAAAAGCTGTGCTGCGGGACCATGCGGCCACCCGCGGCGCTGACGCAGGCGCGGACGGCGGCGTCGATGCCCTCGTTTTTCAAGGCCGAGATCTCCACAACCTCGCAGCCGAGCTGACGGGCAAGCTCCTTCGTATTGATCTGGTCGCCGTTCTTGCGGACAATGTCCATCATGTTCAGCGCCACGACCGTCGGAATCCCGAGCTCGACAAGCTGCGTCGTCAGATAGAGGTTGCGCTCCAGGTTCGTCGCGTCGACAATATTCAGCACGACATCCGGCCGCTCGTCGACCAGATAGTTGCGGGCCACGACCTCTTCGAGCGTGTAGGGGGAGAGAGAATAAATGCCAGGCAGGTCGGTCACCTGGACGTCGCTCTGTCCGCGGACCTTGCCTTCTTTCTTTTCCACCGTGACGCCAGGCCAGTTGCCGACATACTGCTGTGTGCCCGTCAGGGCGTTGAAGAGTGTCGTTTTGCCGCAGTTCGGGTTGCCTGCGAGCGCGATACGAATCGAATTTGCCATTTTACTGCACCTCCACCATGTCCGCGTCGACCTTACGGATACTCAGCTCATAGCCGCGCACGGTGATCTCAACCGGATCGCCCAGCGGGGCGACCTTGCGCACATAGACCTCGGTGCCCTTTGTCAGGCCCATGTCCATGATGCGGCGCTTCACGGCGCCCTCGCCGTGGAGCTTGACGACCTTGACGGTCTCTCCGATCGGTACGTCTCTCAATGTTTTCATACGGATACACTCTCCTTTAAACTATGAGTTTTTTGCAAAACTGCCGGCAAGCCGGGTTTATTTCCCCGAAGGGAATATAAATATGTTTTTGAAGCAGCTTTGCCGCTTCAAAAACACTCTAAGGCGAGCCAAGCGAGCCCTCGCATCGACCAAGCTTGGTGCGTCTCCCGCGCACCAAGCGCGATATATGCGAGTAACCAAATGCGAAACGTGTTTCGCATTTGATTTTTATACCATGATTTTCTGTGCCATTTCCCGGCTGAGGGCCACACGCGACTCCTTGACCTTGACGATCAGGTTGCCGCCGATGACCGACATCACCGTAACGCTGCCGCCGACGACAAAGCCCATGTCCTCCAGGTGCTGCTTCATCTCGGCGCTGCCGCCGACCTTTCTGATGATGTTTTCTTCTCCGGCTTCCGCCAGCACCAGTGGCATCATCACACGCTCTCCTCTCTGTTAAGCAAAGCTCTCTAATATTAGATAGTTCTAATTAGATTTGTAAAAAAATAATTAGACTTTTCTAACCACTTGCACAGTATAACATTATCTCCTTTTTCTGTCAAGGGTGAAATTAAGTCAAGTCGATGATGCACAGAATATTCCTTGCCAAGCGCGGGCAAATATGTTAGTATATACAATATACACAGGCAGTATTTGAGAAAGTCGGTGCATCCCTTATGATGAACTCACAAAAGTCCACGGAAGATTACCTGGAAGCCATGCTGATGCTTAAAGAGAAGCGCGGCTTTATCCGCTCGGTCGATGTGGCCAATCTTCTTGGCGTCACCAAGCCCAGCGTCAGCTATGCCACCAAGCGCCTGCGCGAAAACGGCTATATCACAATGGACGAGAGCAGCTTCATCACGCTGACACCGTCAGGGATGGAGATTGCCGACCGTATTTACACCCGCCATAAAACGCTGACGGATTTCTTCACCCGGCTCGGCGTTGACGAAGCACTCGCCCGCGAGGACGCGTGCAAGGTCGAGCACGATCTCAGCGAGGAGACCTTCCAGGCCCTCTGCCGCCATGTCAGTACGATCCTGTAAGTTGAATAAACATCAAAGAATAGCGCCCGGTTTTCGATTTCCGAAAACCGGGCGCTTTCTCTGTTCCGCGCTGCGATGCGGCGCTTTTATACATAGTTTTCACTCTGCTTCACACACTATCCCTGTCATCAGGCATAGAATAGCTGGAGGTGATCGGATGACAACGACATGGTTTTTGGGTGCCAACAGCAGGGGCGGTTTTGCCTCGCTCTACAGCGGCTTTTGCGCCGGTGAGGGCGACTATCTTCACGTTATCAAGGGCGGCCCGGGCAGCGGGAAGTCCGGCTTCATGCGCGCGATCGGAGCGGCGGCCGAGCGGCGTGGGCTCGAGGTGGAGTACATCGTCTGCTCCGGCGATCCGGACTCGCTCGACGGGGTGTACCTCCCCGCCCTTCGTCAGGGCTGGGTAGACGGCACCGCGCCGCACGTGACCGAGCCGCGCCGCTTTGGGGCTGACGGGGACTATGTGGATCTGTTTCAATTTGTCGGCACGCCGCTCCCGGCCGCGGACCGCGAGCAGCTGCTGCAGCTTTCGCTGGCACATAAGCGCTGCTATCGCCAGGCTTACGCGTATCTCGCCGCCGCGGCGGCGCTGGACGAGGGCTGCCGTCCGGCCGTCCCGGCGCAGCTGCTCGAGAGCGTGCGCGAGCGCGGCTCGCAGCTTATTTACCGTCACGGCGGAAAAGGCGGTGAAAACCGCGTTTCCCGCCGCTACCTGTCCGCCAACAGCTGCCAGGGGCGGCTCCGACTTGGCGAGACCGTGGCGGCGCTCTGCCCGATGGCCTACTGTCTCGACAACGCGCTCGGCCTCGCGCCTCTCGCGCTTGAGGCCGCCGAAAGGGCGGCGGCGGAGCGCGGGCTAGACCGTATCGTGTGCCCCGACCCGCTCGATCCATCGCGCCTCGAGGCGCTGCTGCTGCCAAAAAGCGGTCTTGCCCTGCTCGCCGGGGATTGGGTACTGCCCGCGAGCCGCCATGTGCGCCTGGATGTGATGGCGGCGGACGCTCTCTCGGCCGAGGCGCGTGCGGAACGCCGCCGGGGTCTGCGGGCGCGTGACGCCGCCACGGGTGAAGCCCTTGCCAAGCTGGAGGCGGCCAAGGCCCTCCACGACGAACTGGAGCGTATCTACCGCCCGCATGTGGATTTCACCGCATTGACCGCTTTTACCGAGGAGACGGTTGCGCGTATCTTTCGATAGGCTGTACAGACCCATCTCTTATAAATATTAAAGGCGGATTTGCAGCAACTCATCATGCTGCAAATCCGCCACTTTTCTTAGGAATCAGATTATATGCCCGCCGGGCGTGTCGAACCCCCCCCTGCGGAATCGCACTGTGTTTCTGCGAAATAATACGTTACACCTCAAACGCCCACTTACCGCGGCGGAAAATGGGGACGGTCCGGCCGTCTCGCGTCAGAGCGTCGATGTCCAGCCCTTCATAGCCGATCATGAAATCCTCGTGGTTCATCGAGTCGTTGACGCCCATCTGGCGGCACTCCTCCAGCGTCTTGTTCTCGAAGCCGCGGATCGTGTTCGCAAAGCCCATGCCGAGCGCGAGATGGCAGGCGGCGTTTTCGTCGAACAGGGTGTTGTAGAACAGCAGAGCGGATTCGGCAATCGGGGAATTCACCGGCACCAGCGCGCACTCGCCCAGATAGGCCGCGCCCTCGTCCATCGAGATCATCTTTTCGAGCAGCGCCTGGTTTTTCTCGGCGTGCACCTCAACGGCCTTGCCGTTTTCAAAGCGGACGGAAAAGTTTTCGATCAGCTCGCCCGAGTAGGACAGCGGCTTGGTGGCATAGACGATGCCCTCGGCCTTGCCGCGCATCGGGGTCGTGAAGCACTCCTCGGTGGGGATGTTGGGATTGAAGAACTGGCCGCCGAGCGTGCGCTCGCCGCCGCCCATGAAGATGGCCTCGGGGATCATGCCGACGGTCAGGTCGGTGCCGTTGTCGCCTTTATAGTGCAGCTCAGCGATGCCGAGCGCGTTTAAGTAGTCGCAGCGCTTTTCGAGCTCGGCGTTGTGCGCCTCCCATGCGGCGACGGGGTCTTCGGTGACGCGCGAGGTATAGAGGATCGCCTCCCACAGCTTTTCCATGGCCTTGCCCTTCGGCAACTCGGGGAAGATCTTTTTGGCCCAGGCCGCACCGGGGACGGCGGCGATGCACCAGGGATATTTATTCTCCATGCTGTCAAAGATCGGCTTCAGGATCGGAAAGCGCTTCTGCTCGACCTTTGCCATCTTCTCCTGGTTGATGCCCTTCATGCCGTCGGGGTCAAAAGAATCGAGGAAGATCGTGCAGGGCAGCACCTCAACGCGGTGCTCGAGCTTTGCCTTTTCCCAGTCCTCCACAGTCGCGAGCGCGGTCTGGGAGCAGTAGCGGTAGTCGAGCTTCCGCAGCGGCTCATAGTCCCATTCCACGCGCACCCGTTTTGCCTTGGCGCGGTAGCACTCCTCCACCAGCATCCGGACAAATTCCGGCTGGTCGAGGCCGGCGCGGATCAACACCTCCTGGCCCTTCTGCACGTTGACGCCCGCACGGGCGATCAGTCTTGCATAACTGCGCAATACGGTCTTTTTCATATGTTTCCTCCGAATGTAGTCAGTATAACAAACAAGGGGACGCTTCTTTTGTCTTTCGTTTTTCTCCGCAGACAAAACAACCGTCCCCTTGTCCTTGGGGCTTATGTCATTTATGCCCTCAGCTCCGAGAGCGCCTCGTCGATCGCGCGGGCGAGCTGGTCGGGGCAGGAGGTCGGACGCAAACCGCAGCGCGTGCCGCGCAGCAGCTCCGCCACCTCGTCGGCACGGCGGCCGACGGCGAGCTTGCTGACGCCGGCGGTGTTGCCGGGGCAGCCGTTGACAAATACCAGCTTGCGCAGAATGCCCTCGTCGTCGATGGCGAGACGGATCTGCGTCGAGCAGGTGCCCTTCGGGCGATAAATCTTTTCGATCATGTTCTCTCTATCCTCATTTCCCGGTTGTATTCGCACTCAGAATATCCGTTTGATTTCGCTAGCCGCGATGCCGACGCGCTGACAAAACACCTCCACGTCGTTCTCGTCGTGGGCAAGCTCGTATTCATGGAAGCGCCCGGTCTGGCGGTCGACAAAGCCGACAGTCAGCTCGCCCGTGCAGATGCTCGAGCGCACGGCGGGCTCTGCCGTCTCGCGGTCATACGGGATGGGCGCGGGCCCTTTTTTCCGGAACAAACGCATATCGCCGCCTCCTTCTTTTTTGTTGCCTGTTTATCCCGTAAGGGGGCTGTACAGTTATTCAACAGCAGAAGAAGCGGAAGCCGCAGGTCGGTCCAAGACAGGCGTTGGCCAGGCACAGCCCCAGCAGCCAGCTCGTATTCAAACCGCTGCGGTATTCGGTGCGGTAGTTGTTGTAGTAATCGCCGCCGGACTGCAGCTGCATGAGCAGCCGCCGGTATTCCTCGTTGTCAGGCTCGATCTCGCAGGCGCGACTGGCCGCGTCGATCGCTGCGATCTTGTTGCCGAGATACATATTGGCCCCGGCCGTGAGATAATACCACTTGCCGTCGCGCTCGCTCATCGGCACGCCGCTGAGCGCGTTGAGCGCCTCGCGGTACATGCCGTTGCGGATATAGCTCATCGCAGCGGTGTACTCGCTGCGCTCGTAGCTCTGGCGGCTCTGCCGCTGATAGGCGCGGCCGTAATAGGCCTGCCAGGGGTCGTACTGCTGTTCCTGATACGCGCCGCCGTAGGGGGAGTAACCGTAGGCCGCCTGCTGCTGTTGCTGCTGATAGCTGCCGTCCTTGATCATGTCGTAGGCGGCGTTGATGTCGTTCATCTTTTCGGCCGCGGCGGGGTTGTTCGGGTTGCGGTCGGGATGGTAGCGCTTGGCGAGCTCGCGGTATGCTTTTTTGATCTCCTCGTCGCTCGCGTCCGGGGACACGCCGAGGGTTTTATACGGATCCTGAACCATCTTCGGTCCCTTCCTCGCTTCCAAACTTTTTATTGAACTCGGTCCAGAGCCCGGCGCAGACGATGTTTTTCAGCAGTCCCACGTCCTGTACCAAAGGCAGGCGATCCAGCTCGCGCACGCAGTCGGCCAGCAGCATTTGCAGAATACTGCGGAAATACGCCGCGTTGTCCCTGCCGCAGCGGCTTGTGAAGGGATTGTAGTTCTCGCGCTTCACGTCGCTGTCGAGATCCATGCAGGCGTCCAGAATATAAATGAACCGCCCCAGCGCCGCACCCATACCGTATAGGGCGGGACGCCAGCGGTCCTCTTTGATAACAAAACACTCGCCCATCAGACGGCCAAAGCAGGCCGCAGCCTCGTCGGGCTGCTCGCGCCCGGTGAGCTCGATGGCGCGCAGGTCGCGGATGCCCGCCTCCATGGCCTCACACTGCCGGGGCCAGCATGCCTTTACGCGGTTCCAGGCGGGCTTTAATACCGCGGACTCGGCCAGTGCCGCGCCGCTGCCCTCGTCCTCCCAGTCGTCCCGGCATTTGAGATAGGCCAGCGCGACGGTCAGATCGGCCGCGTAGTCGGAAAACTCGCTGCGCCACCAGGCGCGAGGCGTCCTCGGGTGGGCGATACAGGTCTCGGTGTCCTGCCGCTCCTCCGGCTCGTAGAGCGAGTTGAGCAGCAGCACCAGGAAGGTCATGTCATAGCTCAGCGTCAGGCGGCTGAGCTGGCCGTGCCGCTCGCGCAGCGCACGGCAGAGCCCGCAGTAGCAGGCACGGTAGCGGTCGAGCTCCTGCTGCGTCAGCAGCGCAGGGTCGGCCGTGAGATAGCCGAACATCAGGTCTTCCCCTTGAAGGAGTCGCCGCACTGGCGGCAGACGATGTTGATGCTCCCCTGCCCTCTCGGCACGCGCAGCGTGGCCTTGCAGGACGGGCAGGTGAAGAATTTATAGTCCTTGCGCTGTACCCAGCGTTCCCTGATGCAGCGGTATTTGCCGAGCACCCGGTAGCGAGCGCGCAGGTATTTGCTGTTCTCGTCCTGACGGCGGACCGTATTGCGGGAGAACATCCGAAAATAGATTACCGCCAGCAGTGCAAAGGCCAGCGCCATCAGCACGCGGCCCGCCGCGCTGCCGCCAAACACGGAGCCGACAATCAGCAGCACAGCGTCAACCGCCAGAAGGAACAGATTCAGCTGATCGTTGCCGTGGCGGCCAACCATAAATTGAGAAAAGCGGTCTCTCATCTTTGATCCACCTGCGAAAAAGAATCGTGTGCCTCCATAAAGCACAGCTTTATTTTATCACAACGAGTTCTCAATACATCAAGAATCTGTTAACAAGAGCGTTCTTTCTGTCTCTGTGCGAGAGACAGCTGCACGATCCGCTCGCACAGCTCCTCATAGCTCAGCCCATCGACCGCAGCGGCCTTCGGGATCAGGCTGGCCGGCGTCATGCCGGGCAGCGTGTTGACCTCGAGGAACCAGGCGCGCCCCTCGCGATCGAGCATCACATCGGCGCGGGAATAGACCGACAGGCCAAGGGCCTTGTGCAGCCGCAGTGCTTCCCGCTGCAGCTCTTCGGTGATCTCCGCGGGGATCGGCGCGGGGCAGATCTCGCTCGCAGCGTCGGCGCCGGGCTGGTATTTTGAGATGTAATCGAACTTCCCGCTCTCGGGCGGGACGATCTCGATCGGGCAGAGCGCCCGTTCGCCGAGGATCGGCACGGTCAGCTCGCGGCCGACGATCTTCTCCTCCACGACCACACGGCTGCCGTATCGCAGCACGTTTTCGAGTGCCGCGCGCAGCTCTTCGCGCGTATCCGGCAGACTCACGCCGATGGACGAGCCGCCGTCGACGACCTTGACGGCGCAGGGCACCGGCAGACTCTCGCTGAGCGAGGCGATCTCCTCGCGCCGGATGGTCAGCTCCTGCCATTTCGGTGTGCGGATACCGGCGGACTCCATGATGCGCTTGGCCACAGCCTTATCCATGGCCATGGCCGAGCCCAGACTGCTCGAGCCCGTATAGGGCACACCCAGCAGATCGAGCGCGGCCTGGATCTTGCCGTCCTCGCCGTCAGCGCCGTGCAGGCCGAGAAAAACGCAGTCGGCCATGCGGCAGACCTCGAGCACACCGGGCCCGATGCGGCTGGGGCTTTTGTCCAGGCGTTTGGCGCGGATGGAGGCAAGATCCGGCGCCTCACGCTCGATCGCCGCCTCGCCGCAGAGCCCGTCGGGCGCATCGAAGATCTCCCCGAGCTGCCCCTGATAGCCTTCCAGACCGAAAAACAAATCCACAAATATAGCCTTGTGGCCGCGGCGCCGCAGCGCTTTGCAGACCGACGTGGCCGTTACCAGACTGACGGCGCGCTCCGTGCTGGTGCCGCCGCCCAAAACAACAATTTTCAAAGCTGATTCCCTCCCATACTCGGATAGAATACCACGGCAGCGCCGCGAGAGCAAGAAAAATATAATCTCTTACAGTTTTGTCTCCATGACGGTTTTTCGCACGGTCATGCCCATGCGCTCATAAAAGGCCAGGGCGGCGGTGTTCCCCTCCCAGACGTTCAGCGTAATCGCACCGCAGCCGAGATTTTTGGCATAGGCACACACATAGTCGTACAGCTGCCGCCCGACCTGCCTTCCGCGCGCCGCTTCATCGACGCAGAGATCGTCGATATAGAGCTCGCGCCCGTCTGGCATATTGTTGAGTCCCCGGCGCTCCTGCAGCTGGCAGAGGCAATAGCCCTGTACACCGTCCGCGTCCTCGGCCACGAAGACCGGGCTCCGCTCGTCGGCAAAGATCGTCAAAAGCTCGCTGTCGGTATATTTCCGGGTGCCGGGGATGAAGAGGTCTGGGCGGATTTCCGCATGGATCGCCAGCACCTGGCTGAGCAGGCGGTCGACGACCGCGAGATCGCGCGGCTCGGCTCTTCGGATCATCATATCTATCACAGCCTTTCATAATGCCCCGATTGTATCACGCTTCGCTGCACTTGTCACGAGAAAAGCGGTTGGCAAACACCGGGAAGGATGATACAATATGCTAAGAGAAAGAGAGCACAACAACATCATCAGGAGGAAGAAACCCATGATCCGTCTGAACAACGACTGGCGCTTTGTCGAAGCCTGGTCCGAAGCTTTCCTCGAAGGGCTTGAAGAGGGCGCCGCCGTGCGCCTGCCCCACACCAACCGCGAGCTGCCCCTGCATTACGCCGATCCGAAGGACTACGCCGCGGTCTGCGGCTATCGCCGCGCGCTCGACATCCCGGAGAAGTACGCCGGGAAACGGCTGTTCCTGCAATTTGACGGCGCTGCCCACATTGCCACCGTCTATATCAACGGCACCGAGGCCGCGACGCACCGCTGCGGCTACACAGCCTTTCGCGTCGAGATCACCGATCTCGTGGTCTGCGGCGGGGAAAATACCGTGTGTGTGAAGCTCGACGCCACCGAGAACGGCAGCATTCCGCCCTTCGGCTTTGTGATCGACTATCTGACCTACGGCGGAGTGTACCGCGATGTCTGGCTCGACGTGCGCGAGCAGAGCTATCTCGAGGACGTGTTCGCCTTTACGCCGGGGCTCGACCTGCTGGAGGCGCGCCTCACGATCCGCGGGGATTATGGCTGGACGAAGCTGCAGGTGCTGGACGAAAGGCGTGTGCTCGTCGAGGAGCGCGGCCATGACCGCTACAGCTGCCGCGTACCGCGCTGCATCCCCTGGAGTCCCGACTGTCCCAAGCTCTACACCCTGCGCGTCGAGCTCTACAGTGCCGCCGGCGCGCTGCTGGACACGCACGAGCATGCGATCGGCTTCCGCACGCTCGCCTTCAAGGCCGACGGCTTTTATCTCAACGGCAAGAAGAGCTTTCTTCGCGGCCTCAACCGCCACCAGAGCTACCCCATTATCGGCTACGCCGCGCCGGAGTCGCTGCAGCGCGAGGACGCGCGCATCCTCAAGGAAGAGCTCGCCTGCACGGCCGTGCGCACCTCGCACTACCCACAGAGCCAGTATTTTATCGACGAATGCGACCGGCTTGGATTGATGGTGTTCACCGAGATCCCGGGCTGGCAGCACATCGGCAACGCGGCCTGGAAGGACCAGGCCGTGGAGAATGTCCGTGAGATGGTGCTGCAGTACCGCAATCACCCGAGCATTGTGCTCTGGGGTGTGCGCATCAACGAGAGTCAGGACGACGACGAGCTGTATCGGCGCACCAACGATCTCTGCCATCAGCTCGACCCAAGCCGGGCGACCTCGGGCGTGCGCTATCTCTTAAAGAGCCATCTGCTCGAGGACGTGTACGCCTATAACGACTTCAGCCATGACGGCACGAATCCCGGCTGTCGGCCGAAGGACAACGTGACGACGGATATGTCAAAGGCCCTGCTGATCAGCGAGTGCAACGGCCACATGTTCCCCACCAAGCCCTGTGACAACTGGGAACGCCGCCAGGAGCAGGCCCTGCGCCACGCGCGCGTGCAGAGTGCGGCCGCAGCCGACGGCGAGCACGCGGGCTGCTTTGGCTGGTGCATGTTTGACTACGCGACGCACAAGGATTTCGGCTCGGGCGACCGCATCTGCTATCACGGCGTGCTCGATTCCTTCCGCAATCCCAAGCTTGCCGCCGCGCTCTATGCCAGTCAGGGGGACGCCCGCCCCGTGCTGGAGCTCGGCTCGACGATGGACATCGGCGACTTCAACGGCGGTCTGCTCGGCACGCCGGCCCTATTCACCAACGCCGACGAGGTCCGCTTCTATAAAAACGACGTCTTTGTGCGCTCGTACCGCAGCGAGGGCTGGGACGGTCTGAAGCACGGCCCGATCACGGTGGACGATCTGGTCGGCGAGCTGCTGGAGACCCAGGAGGGTTTTGAAAAGCCCAAGGCCGCGCTGCTGCACCGCTGCCTGGTTGCCGCCGGAAAGAATGGCCCGGACAAGCTCCCCGCGGTCGACAAGGCCATCCTGCGCTTTGCGTTGGCAAAATACCACATGAGCTACGGCGAGTTCAACGCGCTCTACGGCAAGTACGTCGGCAACTGGGGCGGTGCGAGCACAGTCTGGCGCTTTGACGCCGTAAAGGACGGCACCGTCGTCCTCTCGCGCACCTTCTGCCCCAGCAGCGAGCTGCAGCTGGAGGTCACGCCGAGTGCGGCCGACCTCACCGAGGGCAGCTGCTACGACATGGCCGCCGTGCGCATCCGCGTGCTCGACGGCAACGGCAACCTGGCCCCCTACGCCCAGCTGCCGCTGCGTGTACAGAGCCGCGGCCCGATCGAGATCGTCGGCCCCCGCACAATCACGGCCGAGGGCGGCATGACGGGTCTCTACGTCCGCACGACCGGCAGGGTCGGCAAGGCCAGTCTCCGCATCAGCGCCGAGCAGTGTCCGGACGTGACCGTGTCCTTCACGGTCAAGGCATAACAGAGGGAGTGACTATCATGGAACTTACATACCGCATCGCGGTCAACACGCCGGAGGGCCCCTGGGAAAACAGCGGCACGGTCAAGGGTTTTCACAAACTGCTGCGCCTGCACCTGACGCTGCCCGAGGGGCAGATCGCATCCGTCACGGCCTCGCTGCCCCTGGCGATCGACGACGATGAAAAGATTTTCATGAACGGCTTTCAGACCTGGACCTACTGCCCCGAATACGGCCGGCGCGACCGCATCCGCTCGCTGCGCCGTCTGCCGAAGCAGGGCGTTCGGTACTTCGGGCTGGACCGCTATGGCGACGAGCATTTTCTCTATTACCCCGACAAGCCCGGCCAGACCCACGGCGAGAGCTGGTGCTATTTTCGCAGAGGGAAACACTTTCGGCTCCTCGGTTCGCTGGACGAGCGCCCCGGCTATACGATTTTCCGCTATGACGCGAAAAAAGGCGTCCTCTCTCTCGAACGCGACTGCGCCGGCGTCCTCTGCGGCGGCGATTACGCGGCCTTCGATCTATTCTATGCCGAGGGCGGTGAGGACGCGGTATTCGACGGCTGGTTTGCCGCGATGGGGGTACAGCCGCGCACCCGCGAGCGCCTGGCCGGGTATTCGAGCTGGTATAACCGCTATCAGGACATCTCGGCCCAGTCGATCACGGACGATCTCAACGGCTGCGCTCAGGTGCTAAAGCCCGGCGACCTCTTCCAGATCGACGACGGCTGGGAGCCCTTTGTCGGCGACTGGCTGAGTACGGACGCGAAAAAGTTCCCCGACGGGCTGCGCCCCTTTGCCGACGCGATCCACGAAAAAGGTCTCAAGGCCGGGCTGTGGCTGGCGCCCTTCGTTGCGCAGAAGGGCTCGCAGCTCTATCGGGAGCACCGCGACTGGTTTTTGATGCAGGATGGCGAACCCTGGTACTGCGGCTGCAACTGGGGCGGCTTTTATGCGCTCGATATCGACAATCCCGATTTTATGGCGTATCTCGAAAAGGTCTTCGATCAGGTGTTCAATGAGTGGCATTTTGACCTTGTAAAGCTTGATTTTCTCTATGCCGCGGCGCCTTTCGGCAGCGAGCGCGAGAGCCGCGCCGGGCGCATGATCCGCGCGATGGAGCTGCTGCGCAGGATTTGCGGGGACAAGCTGATCCTCGGCTGCGGCGTGCCGGTCATGCCCGCGTTTGGGCTTGTCGACTATTGCCGCATCAGCTGTGACGTCGGGCTCGACTGGAACGGCAACTGGCTGATGCAGCATACGAACCGCGAGCACGTCTCGACCCGTCAGGCCATCGGCAACAGCATTTTCCGCCGCCAGCTCAACGGCCGCGCCTATCTCAGCGACCCGGACGTTTTCTTCCTGCGCGAGGACAACATCAAGCTGACCATGGAGCAAAAGCGCATCCTCGCCACGGTCAACAGTCTCTTCGGCGGGGTGCTGCTGTGCAGCGACGATATGTCCGCCTATACGGGCGAGGCGAGAGCGCTCTATGACGAGCTGCTGCGCATCCGTGACGCCGAGGACATCCAGGTCCACGCCGACGGCGAGCTGAGAGTGACCTACCGTCTCGACGGCGAGAAGCGCGAGCTGCGTATACCGGACTGATCCCATAAAGCAAAACGCTCTCTGACGACAGATGAATCCTTGTCCTCAGAGAGCGTTTTTATTATCATTTTACTTTTCTTTTCCGCTGAATGCCGTCCTCACGCTGCTGATCGCGGTTTTCAGGCGGTCCTGCGTGGATTTGACGTTGTCGATCGCGGTGCGCACATCGTCGCGCCCCTCGAAGAACAGCGCGAGCGTGCCGGGGCCGACGTGGCTGCCGGTGACGGGCTCGTAGCCCACGACGAGCAGCTCTTTGGGTGCTTTATTCTTTTGAATCAGCGCTGCCAGCGTATCGGCGTCCTCTTTGCACCCGGCGTGCACGATGCCGACGCGCTGCAGCTCCGGCCGCTCGACCAGTGCGTCATAGCGCTCGGCAAGCGCCTCGATGGCCTTCTTGCGGCCGCGCAGCTTGGCAAAGGCCACGATGTGCCCGGTCTCGTCGCCCTTTAGAAGCGGCTTGATGTTCAGCACCGTGCCCACCACGGCCGACAGATTGCTCAGGCGCCCGCCGCGCCGCAGGAACATCAGGTCGTCCACGGTGAAAACGTTGCACATCCGCTCGCTCAGCCGCTCGAGACGGGCTACCGCCTCGGTAAAGCCGAGATTCTCGTCCCGCAGCTCGGCAGCCTTCAGCGCCACGAAGCCTTCGCCCAGAGCCGCGCCCTTCGTGTCGATGACGGCGATCCGGCGTCCGGGATAGTTTTCAAGCAGCATATCCGCCGCGATTTGCGCTGAATTGCAGGTTCCGCTGATGCCTCCGGCCATACTGATAAAGATGATGTCTCTCCCCTGCTTCAGCCACGGCTCGAAGAACTCCGCAAAATTCTGCGGCCCGACCTGGCTGGTTTTGACGACCTTGCCGGCCTTCATCGCGCGAAAATAGCTCTCGCCGTCAAAGGCCTCGACGTCGGTGCAGGTGTACTCCACGCCGTCCATGTAATAAGACAGCGGGATCACCGGGATCTTATACTGCTCCAGCAGCCGCTTGGGGATGTTGCCGGAGGTATCGGAAAGAACAATAAAAGACATGGTTGTGTTGCCTCCTGTGTGAACCTATGAAAGCTGTGCTTCCATCGTATGATGACGGCGTGTGATCCTCGCCCCAACGGGCCGCCGGATCGCATACGCATCCATTTCCCCTGTGCGCTGCGTTTTCGTTGATCGCGGCAGATGTGAAATGCGCACGGGAGATTTCTGCGGTCTTTGCCGGGTGCCGCCCCCAGCCTTTATAGGATACCACGAAACGCCCCCTTCTTGCAAGGCGCAGGCCGCCCTTTGCGCTATACTTTCCGGCTTTCAGGGTGTAGATTTGTAAAATAGTGGCTCTACGAATTGTAGAATCCACCGATTTTCGCCATTTTTCGGGCTCAGCTCCGGTTTCTCGGCTTTTGTCTTCTCATACGCCCGTTTGCCGCCGGCGCGCTGTCCCATTCGGTATCTGAGATTTTTTTGAAAAACAGCTTGACTTTTTTTGCTTTATCGTGTACAATACACCCTGCTAAGCGACCTGGACGATTGGCGCAGCTGGTAGCGCATCCGCTTGACGTGCGGGAGGTCACAAGTTCGAGTCTTGTATCGTCCACCACAAAATCCGAACCGAAAGGTTCGGATTTTTCTTTATTTCCAGTAAAATTAGCCTCTTTTGCCTTGGAAAGTTGAGGCTGATTTTTCAAAGCCCGTTTTTTTACTTATTTTTAGCCTTTAGAGATCGGTAAAAGGCGCGAAATATCAGGAAGAAACGGTACTAATAAAATGTTCCATTCTGCTCGCGCTGGCCTGCTTCATCTGGTTTGTAACGTGCCCATACACATCCAGCGTAAAGGCTGCGGTGGCGTGACCCAAGTTTTCCTGAACGGTTTTGATGTCATCCCCACTCTTAATGGCAGCCACGGCATAAGTGTGACGGAGATCGTGAAAACGGGTATCCGGCAGGCCGAGTTTGACCATAACACGCTTGAAGCAATCGTAAACCGTCCTGTAAGAGAGGTAACCGCCGGTTGGATTGGTGAAGATCAGGTTGTTGTTTTCCCATTTTTTCCCCACATCCAGCATCATCAGTGCCTGTTTCATCTGCTGGGCCTTGAACAATTCGATAACAGTCGGAGCAAGAACAATTACGCGCATCTTGCCGTTTTTCGGGGTGGAGAAGTGATATTCTCCACCCTTTTGCCGATCTCGGACCAACTGACGGCGAATGATCAGCGTTCCGCGCTCAAAGTTGATGCAGTCCCAGGTCAAGCCGAGAACCTCGCCCTCGCGCATTCCGGTGAACATGGTGATCTTATACAGATACTCATGAACATGGCCGTCAATGGCTTTCAGAAATTCTGCGATCTGATAATCCTCCAAAGGTACAATCTCCTTTCGTACAGCGCGCGGCAGCTCACAAGCGTCGCTGGGGTTTGTCCGAATGTATCCAAGCTGAACTGCTTTGGATAGAGCCGAGTGGAATATCCCGTGAATGCAGCGGACGGTTTTAGCCGACAGAGGCTTTGCGCCGGGCTTCTTAGGATGAAGCAGCTCGTTGTAGAAGTGCTGAATCAGCGGAGTAGCCAGATCCTCCAGTTTTGTTGCGCCAAGCCGTGGAATGATATAGTTATCAATGTCCACTTTGTACTTATAAGCTGTTGAATCCTTTACGTCCTGCAGGTATTCTTCCTGCCATGTCGTCATCCAGGACTTCACAGTGATTTTGTTCGGCGCAATGTAAGTTCCTTGATCAAGCTCAGAGGTGAGCTGTCGAAGTCTCAGGCTCACTTCCTTTTGCGTTTTTCCGGTAATCGTTCGCTGGATCTGTTTGCCGCTTCCCGGGTCATAGCCGGTCGTGTATCTTGCCTGCCAGTAAGTATAATTTTTCCCGTTTTGATTGACGGAAATTTTGCGAATTGTACCCGTGCCCGATGCGGCACGGCTGGGTGTGCGTGACATGCTGCCCCCTTCCTGTTCAACTCTGCCCTGATATTACAGTGTAAGCTGAACTTCGTCAATCTTGCGGATTGCTGATATAGGCTATGACCGATTCCTTCGGAATACGGAAACGATGGCCGACGCGAATACTCTGTATTGCACCGCAGCGGACGAGCTCATAAGCATAGTTTTTTCCAATGCCCAGAACCTTTGCCAACTGCTCAACAGACATTACCAGAGGAAGCTGTTCAAAAGTAGTGTAAGTCATTTATCTATCCTCGCATTCTGATTATCTATGTTAGCTTTCTTACACACCCATGTGAAGCGGCGGGACAAAAACTTCTTGACCTATGCCCCGAAGTCTGAGGGTACGTAAGCTCATATCCTCCCCCTTTCGTCGCTGCGGCTGCAGTGTTTTGGCAGAATAAAAGCCCTCTGTGCCGATTAAGACGAGTCTCTAATCTCTATATGGGTTGGACTGGTAGGCTGTCTGCGATTTGCAGGCAGCCTTTTATCCCGTATTCGACACTACTTCCCCGGGCGTGGGCGCACAGCATAACCGCGTTTGGCAACGCGCTCCGGGACTCTCACCCCTCCGAGGTTCTCTCCGAGCTGCTCCCTTTGCTTGAGTCTGAGGCTGAGCAGGGGTACCATTGTAGGCGAACAATATCATTGCGAGACGGCCTGCCAGGGCCGCTTTTGGATCGGTCTAACCGCTATGCACCTTATCGTCTTCGTTTGATGCAGAAGCAATCCTGCACAGGTGGTCTTGGCGAACCGTCCTCATCGCTCCATCGTTTGCTGATGTTATTATGCTGCCGGATATTCAGTTTTTGTGAGGAATAAAAAGTCCCCTCATATAAGGAAGAGATAAAAAAGGCGCTTTTAACAACCACTCGACAAAAGCTCCCATAATATTTTTAACAACCACTCGACAAAAGCTCCCATAATATTTTTATCGCCTTTTTCTCTTCTTTTCCGACAGCCTGCTGAGAAACACCCATGCTATCGGCGATTTCCTTTTGCGTCTGCTGCTTAAAAAAACGCATAAAATAAAAGACTCTGTATTCTTTAATAACTGCATAATTAGAGACCTTGATGCTGTACTATCTGAACTTAGAGTTACTTGCCCTATCTGTAGATCTAATAAGATTAGAAGAGTTTACCCCAAATAGAAGAGGTATCAGGTACTGTTTCCAATGGGCTTTTTACTTGGAAATCCCGAATCTTCAGCGAAAAAGTTATATATCATGCCATATAATTGCAATAAGCTGCATTAATAAGACGTTTTCTTGTAATAGATGTTATCTATTTATGCTGATAGTATCTTCCGATTCTGTTAATCGTTCTTCTCCGTTTTGATTTATGTCTTTCCTCAACCGTCTACGGTTACTGTGCCCCAGTCGGTGACATACTATCCGAGAGGTGATAATCATGAGGTATGTCCCAAACGCCCCCGAGGATTTTCTGGCGGAGCTGGATCGGA
>ONNS01000069.1 GCA_900319275.1 uncultured Eubacteriales bacterium | reverse complement strand
ACAGAGGGGGATGTCGTTCTCTCGACTGATATAATCCAGCATGGCAAGCAGATACAGACTCTCGGGATACCATTTCCGATCATAATAGGTTCGGATCTCTTGGCTTTCCAGCGTTTCCGCAATAAAGTCGATGTCGCCCAATTCCTTGACCCGATGGCAGATTGTGCTCTTGAAGTTTTCAAAGCTGGTGCGCTTCAAGAAACAGGGGGCGAGAAGCTCCTCCATTGTAATATCCAGAGCATGGGCGATTCGATAGATCGTCTCAGCACTGCATTTTTCCAACTGTGCCTTGCCATTGCAGATATCATTCACCGTAGCATAGGGGACTTCGCTCGTCTTCGCAAGCCGGTAAATGCTCATGTTCTTCAGCTTCAAAGCATTTTGTATTGTCATCCTCTATCACCTGCCTCTATTACACATTATAACGGTCAACCGTTATAATGTCAACAGCAATTCCAGAATCATTTTACCCTTATAGGCTGTTGATGAAATCCATTGCCGTGTCCAGATCGTCCTCCACCGCCGTGTTGTCCTGTACCGGGGCTGGTGCTGCTTGCAGCAGAGCCGCGAGGCCAGACAATGAGTTGACCTGTACACCCTGCTTCACCGTTTCCAACACGCGCTGAAGGAAGGCGTCTTCCTTCTCCCGTGTTTCCAGATAGGGATCATCGGCAAGCTGCTTTTCCCGGTCGAAGTATCCGTTCACGGCGGCAATGATGGCGTCGCTGTAGGAGCGATACCTGGACTTGTCCCGGTTTTTGAGATAAGCCCATGCCTTGTGCCCCTCCGGCTTGGAAAGATTGATCCGGAGCGTGGTCGTAAAGAGCTTGCTCATACCGTGCCTCCCAGATTGCGCTGGGCCAGCAGCTCATAGCCCTTGGCCGTGGCGCAGATGTCGCTGTTGATCGTGACTCGGCTGGGATCGTACTCGGTGAAGTTTCGGATCAGGCAGCTCCCGCCGCCCACCACATAGAGCTTCATCAGCTCCGGGTTGTACTCATGCTCCCGCAGGCGGCGCATGATCCCGGCTGCGTACTCCGTGGCAGCCTCCCGGATGACCTCCAGATACTGCTCGCCGATATCCGCTTCACCGTAACGAAGAACCTCTTCGATCACCGCATCGTCCACGGTCACGCCGAACTTCTGCATCAGCTTTTCGCGGGCGGCCAGCATACACTGATGGGTGCCGAACTTCTCAGTGAAGCACTTGCTGGGGATCGGCCTACCGTTGTTGATATACATGATGTTCATAGTGCCGTTGCCAATGTCGCAGAGCATATTGACTCCCTTGAAATCCCGCAGGTGATCCGCCACGGCCGAGAAGCCCTGCGGGAACACATCGGCTCCCGCGAACTCCACATGATAGCTCTCGCCCCGGAATGTGAAGTCCGCCTCCTTGTTTTGGAGAAGATAGGCTTTGAAGGCCTCCTTCTGTTCGCTGACCCAGGTGAGGGGCAGGCCTGCTGCAAGATACACACGGGCGCTGTTCAGCCCGCGCAGGCGAAGCTCGATCCCGATGGCCGCGAGGGTGAGAATATAATAGTCCAGATCGTTCATCTTCTCGGCGGTGAACTCCTTATGCTCGTCTCCAATCAGATAATACCGATTCTGATAGACCAACAGATTGCTCTTGAAGGCGGGTTCCTTGTCGTAGGCCGTGACGCCGGTTTTGAACACGGCGTGCGCGGTCTTCATGTTTCCATAGCCATGATCACAGGCGATGATAATGGGTTTGCTGTTCATAAGATTCATAATGTTGTCTCCTTTTCATTTTTCGTTTTTTGCAGATATGCGAAACGGGAGGACCGTGAGGTGCTTTCACTCACAGTCCGCCCGTTTCGGCGTTCCTTATACGGTTTTGCTTTCTTCTTCGGCTGCCCGCTGCGCAGCCAGTTCTTTCCGGCGCTGGTACTTCTGGCGATACCCGGCGCGCTTTTCCGCCAGCTCCTGCTCTTCCGGCGTCAGCTCTACCGGCTGAATCGCCTCCACGGGGATGGGGAAGTTGCCGATGAAGTTCAGATACAGGTTGATCTGCTGCTCCCGTTTGCCGCTGGATTTATCCGGGGCATGGATCTCGATCCGATCCACAAACTCGTTGATCATCGGCGTGGTCAGCTCCGAGAAATCCGTGTACTTTTCGGCCAGCGCCAGAAACTTCTCGATCCGGTCACTGTCGGCGTCATAAGCGTCCAGTTCCTGCTGACACTTGGCGATCCGGGCCGTCAGATCCTTCTGCTCCTTCTCATATCCAGCATAGAGCGCGTCGTAACGCTCCTCGGACATTTTGCCAAGAGCATATGTCTCATACAGCTTTTGAATCAGCACATCGAGCTCGGCATGGCGCTTTCGCATTGAGGCCATTAGCCGTTTGGTTTCTTTTGCCGCATTCTGCTGCCGAAGCTCAGATTCCTCCCGGACGCGGGCGGCAAATTCCTCTTTGTTACGGATCGCCCAGGGGCAGACCGCGCGTAGGGTCATCAGGATCAACTCTCGAACGGCCTCGGTCGGGACATAGTGTCCGCTGCACTCCTGCTCCACACGGTGTCGGGAACGGGAATAAGTTCCGCACTCATAGATGTCGTGGATCTTTTCCCCTTCGGATTTGGTCATATACTTCGAGCGATGGTTGAACATCCTGCCGCCGCAGTCCGCGCAGTACATCAACCCCGTCAGGGGATTGGCCTCCTGCACGGTATCCGTCCGCCGTTTGGTCTGCCGCAGCTTTTGTGCCAGTTCCCAGGTTTCCACATCCACGATGGACTCATGGGTGTTCTCAAAGATCAGCCATTCCTCCTGAGGATTGGGAATGATCTTTTTGCTCTTGTACGATTCCTTGTGGGTACGGAAATTCACCGTATGGCCGATATACTCAGGTTTCGCCAGAATATTGCTGACCGTCTCGCCATTCCAGTCATAGGGGCCGGATTTCTTCGTGCCGCTCCAGGTGCCGAGACCCTTCTTGGCAAAGTAGTTGGCCGGCGTTTCGATCCGATCATTCATCAGCGCACGCGCGATGGTATGGGGGCCTTTGCCCTCTACGGCGAGCCGATAGATACGGCGGACGACCTCAGCGGCTTCTTCGTCGATCAGCCAATGGTTCTTGTCCTCCGGGTCTTTCTTGTAGCCGTAGATGGCATTGCCGGTGGTGTGAAGTCCCGCCTTTCCCTTCGTCTGAACGGCGGCCTTGACCTTGCGGGACTGATCCCGCAGGTACCACTCGTTCATGATGTTCAGAAAAGGCGCAAACTCGTTGGTACTGGTGTCCTCGCTGTCCACATTGTTGGCGACAGCAATAAAATGAACCCCATTCTGCCGGAAAAACACCTCGGTATAAAAGCCGGTCTGTAGGTAGTCGCGCCCGACGCGGGACATATCCTTGACCAGCACCGTGCTGACCAGGCCGGCTTCAATATCTCCGATCAGACGTTTCCAGTCAGGGCGGTCAAAGTTACCGCCGCTCCAACCGTCATCCGTATAATGGACGATATTGGTATAGCCATTCTGTGCGGCATAGGCTTCAAGGTAGCGTTTCTGGTTTACAATGGAGTTCGAGTCGCCCGCGAGTTCATCGTCGCGGGAGAGACGCTCATAGAGCGCCGTGATCTTGTCTTCCGTCTGTCTGGTTGCCATAGTGGCTCCTTTCAGACTGACGGCTCATTTGTGGCATTGAATATTATACCACAGTTTTCGTCAAAGTCCACCGTTTCATTTTGGATCATGTGCAGCAGTTTTTCCTCCATCGTCTGCGTGGCATGATCGTTGAAACGGACGTTAACAGTATAATAGGTCTGGCCGATCTGTCGGCTCAGGGAGAATGCGGGGGCTTTCGTCGCTTCCATATGGCTCCTTTCCGTGCTCTTTGCACTCGTTGTTTTTGGATTTGGTGTTGGATTTTCATAAAGATTTCCTTTCTGCCGGTTGAACCGGCTATGTTTTTGGACTTGCTACGGTTTGTTCATGTGCATAGGCAGTTACCTCCTTCTAAAAAGTGACACCAGTTATTTAAGAGCGAAAAAGCGATTTCCATCACTTCTCCCTCTACCTATAGGAGAACAGAAAGCAAATTTCGGAACTGTTTTGAGAGCCGAAGAAAAATTTTTTCAGAGCTTTCATCTCCCGGCAGAGAGCCGCTACCATAACTGGCCCCTCTACCTATAGGAAAATGGAGAGTGATTTTCGGAACTGTTTTAGAAACGAAAATAAAAATTTTTTGTAAACAAGCAAATGCTGTGCTATACTGTTGCCATCCCATGGGAAAGGAGGCGGTGACGTGGGGAGAAAGAAGAGCAAAAAAGAAAAGCCCGCATTCGACGATTACGAATACGGGTACGGCTACGACTATTTGCTCGACGACGAGGAACAAAAAAAGCCCACCGACACCGCTGACGATGCCGATGGGCTGGAAGAGGATGAAGGTGCCTGGTGGGAGGATGAGTCGGAGGAAAAAGTGCTGGCCTATATCCGGGAATCCTACCGGGAGGATTCTGATGAAGGCCGGGAATACAAGCCGGATGATGAGGTAATAGATGTTCCGCTGGAAAACCTACTATTGGATGGCGTCGCGCTGGAATTGAAGCTGAAGCCGGAAGAAAAAGAAGAACTGGAAGAAACCGAGGGGCGGAAGCTCTTGCAGAGGGAACTGCGGGAAGAGGCCCTTCGCCGTTTTGAAGAGTCCGCACGCACGGTACAGGATTTCAAAAACATCCATGCCACCTGGGACAAGCTGGACGCCAACCGGGAGCGCAGGGAGCGCTACCATGAGCTGCTGCGCGGCGATGTTCCAATCGACTACCAAGTGGATTATCTTACCACTACAATCATCCCACATTGGCGGAACGATCCGATGGAGAGACAGTTGCAGCGTGGCTATTTCCTGGACTACTATTATGACTGCCCCTATGAGATGCACGATCTGACCAGCAAGGAATACCTCTGTCAGATCATCAAGGGGCTGAAAGAAGAACACAAGGAGATTTTCTATTTCCTGTTTCTCCGTCAATTCAGTCCGCAATATCTGGCGTTGATGCGAGGGCAGACAGATCGGAACATTCGCAAGGTTCGAGATACCGTGCTGCGGAAAATCCACAAGAAGATGAACAAACAGCTCCGAGAAATGCAGGAGCACGGCTACACGCTAAGCGAAAGAGCGCGGCGGTTTCTGATGGAGTGGGACGCAGCCGCAGATAACAACAAGGAGGGGAAAACGGATGACGAACATCTTTGAAAATACCCGCGCAAGCTGGGTGCGCTATTCGGACTATGAATGGAAAACCGCCGAAAACGGCAAAGACTATTTGCTGCCGACAAAGGATGCCCAACCCAAGCCCTACGATCCCATGAAAGATGCGGACAATCTAGTGCTGGCCGCAGCGGATATTGGGCTTATGCTGTTCCATAAGAATCCGGAGAAGTCGATCAAGGCGGCGATGCAGGCCTTCGCTTGCAAATACGGCATGCTGGGGATCATGACAGCCCTGCCCACGACAGCCAAATTCATCGAATATGAACAGGTCTATTTCCACAAGAATCAGATCATCAAAACGGAAACGATGGATACGGAAGACTATATCAGTCTGTTCTTCCCGTTCCGGAAGCCGGATTTTCACAAGAAGGGCGTGGAATCCGTTTGGAATACGGATGACCGTATGATGATGGCCCTGATCATGACCTACCAGCTGGAGCCGCAGGCCACGGTGATGAGCTTCATGCGGGACTACGGTGAACAGTACGAATGGCTGGCATCCGTATTTCGGGATTGGGCTTTCACGCTGGTGACCGCCACACTCTATGAGGTCGGCCGGGAGCGACTGGACGATATGACGCTGGAAATCTACCGCAAAGGTATGGCAGCCTTTGAGGGAAATACCCCGACCTACCATCTGGAGCTGCGGGAGCACCCGACACTGGTGTGGGATTTCCATTCGCTGCTGCTGAACATCCAGCTTCTGTTCTCCATGACGCTGACGGACGAGAAGAATCCGCTCAAAATCTGCCACCAATGCCAGCGTCCGTTTATCGCGGGCAAGGCCGACGCAAAATACTGCTCTCCCGCCTGCCGCGAGCAGCACAAGAAGGAAAAGGGCAAAAAGTAAGGGCATGACAAAAAAGACCGGCCTGCTGATTCTACACAAATAGATTGCAGTAGGGGCAATCATTTCCCTATAACAGAACGAGGCCGCGAAGCCCGTTGTTTACAACGGCTCCGCGGCCTCTAAATGCGTATTCAGATTTCTCTCATCTGCCCCTCGGTCAGAACATCCAAGATGATCTTGGCCCCGACCTTGAAGCCGTAGCAAAAAGTCTCGCAATCCGTCAAAATGTTGATCTCCCGCTGGGCAGTCATGTAGTCCTCAAAGAATTCCTTTTGTTCATCCGATAAGGAGGCTGTTAGCACATCCCCTGCTTTTACGGTTTCATCCAGTGCTTTGGCGTACTGGCTGTTTCGCTTGAACATTCGCTCTCCGGGACGCACATTGCCGATATAGAGGTCTTCCAGAATTTGCACGCCTGCACCCCCCTCAGCAATAGACGAGCTCGCTCAGCACGATCTCTTCCGCACGGTTTTGGATGCTGTTCATGCGCCTGACCCACTCCATTTGATCGACGGCCTTGAGAGTTTCCGTTACGCCTTCCTGAACCTTCATTTGCTGGGTAATCAGTTCGATCCGATCCGCGCAGGCTTGGTCAATTTCATAGAGATGCTGGTGCAACTCGCCGGACAAAAGCAAACTGGAATACATGACCGGTCGGTGATCCTTCAGATAGCGCTTTCGCATACGGCCATATTTGCCGATGGGCTGCTGTTCTGCCTCGGGAAGAATAAGATCGGGAATGAGATAATCCCCACATTGGGAATACGAGATTTCCATTTTCAAACGACTCCTTTCATGGTAGAATGATACTTGCAGTTGTGGGAGAGCCCGATTACTCAGGCATTTTGCCTCCTTTCTCCCAACTGCCGTATCACTTTGCCACAAATGAGCCGCAGTCAGGGTTTATTATGTGAGGATAAATTCCTCCTTTACAAAATAAACCCTGGCACAATTCTGGCCGCAAAGATTGTCTTGTTTTTATTGGGTATCAGTATCAGTCTAATTTCAGTTTGGGGTTTACCGTGGAGGCGCAGGCGGCGGTCTGTGCGCCGGCGGTCAGCGCGGCCATGGCCGATTCCGCCAGATCCGCGCCGCAGATACCGCTCCAGACGATGGCGGCCATCGCGGCGTCGCCGGCGCCGGTGGTGTTTACCACCTCGCAGCTCAACGCGGGCAGCTTCAGCACATCCTCGCCCTCGGCGGCCAGCAGCCCCTGCGAGCCCATGCTGATGAAAACGCGGCGCACACCCTTCGCCATCAGCGCACGCGCGGCCATGGTCGCATCGTGCTCGGCCGTCAGCAGCTCGGCCTCGAGCGCGTTCGGCTTGATGGCCGCGAGATACGGCAGCACATTTTTCAGCCTGGTCGCCTTGGCGGAGGAAACGGGGTCGGCATACAGCGGTACATGGCAGTTTTCACATAGAAATTCAAGGCTCTCCTGGGGGAGATTGGCGTCGAGTACCACAGCGTCGGCGCGTTCGAGCCGCGGCAGCCAGCGGCAAAGATAGTCCGGCGTCAGCCGGGCGGTGACGCCCATGTCGGCAATGGCAGCGTGCAGCTCGCCGCTGCCCTCGCTCAGATAGAGATAAGTCGAGGTGCGCAGATCGCGCACGGTCAGACTCATCGACAGATCGAGTCCGAGCTCGCTGCAGCTGCGGCGCAGGGCTTCGCCGAAAAAGTCCTCGCCAAGCGCGGTGATCAGGCTCACCTGCGCGCCGAGAATATGTAAGTTGTGGGCAATATTGCGCCCCACGCCGCCCGGGCGCAGGTGGACGACACCGGGGTTGGAGTCATGGAGACGGAAGTCCCCGGAGGGACTTCCGCCGATATCCATATTAGCGCCGCCTATGACAATGACGGTGGGCTTCATGCCATTACGTGCCAGATGTTGCGGGCGTATTCGATGATGGCGCGGTCAGCCGCGAACACGCCGCTCTTGGCGGTGTTCACGATGGCCAGACGGCCGAGCTCCTGCTTGTCGGCAATGCTGCGGTACAGACGCTTCTGGCACTCGGCATAGGAGGCATAGTCGGCCACCAGCATATACTGGTCGCCGCCGTAGAGCAGCTGAGACACGAGATCGGAATAGCTCTTGCCGTCGGAAAAGCCCTCGCGGAAGCGGCTGAAGATGCGCTGCAGCTCGGGAGACTCGTTGAAGATGACCAGCGGATTGTAGCCGCCGCGGCGCCATTCCTCGATCTCCTCGGTGTGCAGGCCGAAGAGATACATGTTCTTGTCGCCCAGACGCTCGTACATCTCGACGTTGGCGCCGTCGAGCGTGCCGATGGTCACGGCGCCGTTCATCATCAGCTTCATGCAGCCGGTGCCGGAGGCCTCCTTGCCGGCCGTGGAGATCTGCTCTGAGACCTGGGCGGCGGGCACAATGGCCTCGGCGGCGGAGACGCGGTAATTCTCGACAAAGTAGACCTGCAGCTTATCCTTGCACAGCGGGTCGTTGTTGATGTCGTTGGCCATCGAGAGCAGCAGCTCGATGATGCGCTTGGCGGTTCTGTAACCGGCCGCGGACTTGGCGCCGAAGACAAAGGTGCGGGGCAGGAATTCGGCGTTCGGATTGTCGTGGATCTCCATCTGCAGCTCGGCAATGCGCATGGCGCACAGCAGCTGGCGCTTGTACTCGTGCAGACGCTTGACCTGCACGTCCATGATCGCGTCGGTGTTGAGCGCAAAGTTGTCGTTGCGCTTGGCAAAGGCGGCGAAGCGGCGCTTGTTCTCGTCCTTGATGGCGAGGATCTTTTCGCGCACGGCAGCGTCGTTCTCATAGGCCATCAGTTCTTCAAGGCGCTCGGGCTTGAGCAGATAGTCGTCGCTGCCCAGGAGCTCGCTGACAAGGCCATGCAGACCGGGGTTGATCTGCGCAAGCCAGCGGCGGTGGTCGATGCCGTTGGTGACATAGGTGAAGCGGTCGGGATTGACGGCGTTGAGATCGCGGAACAGATCGCGCTTGAGGATGTCGCCGTGCAGACGCGACACGCCGTTGACGCGGTAACAGGCGCACAGGCACAGATTGGCCATGTGGACCTGGCCGTTGTGGATGATCATGTTGCGGCCGACGCGCTCGTCGCCGTGGAACTCCGCGCGCAGATATTCGACCCAGCGGCGGTTGATCTCGCAGAGGATCTCCCACACGCGCGGCAGCTGCGTCTGGATCAGATCCTGCGGCCAGCGCTCAAGCGCCTCGCTCATGACGGTGTGGTTGGTGTAGGCGACGGTGCGCTTGACGATCTCCCAGCTCTCGTCCCAGCCCAGGCCGTACTCGTCCATGAAAATGCGCATCAGCTCGGGGATGATCAGGGTCGGGTGCGTGTCGTTGATCTGGATCGTGTGGTGGTCGGCGAAGGAGCGGATGTCGCCCCAGGTCTTCATGTGCTTGCGCACGATGTCCTGCGCGGAGGCGGACAGGAAGAAATACTGCTGGCGCAGACGCAGGGTCTTGCCCTCGATGTGGTCGTCGGCGGGATAGAGCACCTTGGTGATGACCTCGGCCATCGTGCGCTCTTCCATCGACTTGACGTATTCGCCCTCGGAGAAGCGGTACATATCGAGCGAGTTGGGGCTGTGGGCCTCCCACAGGCGCAGGGTATTGACGGTCTTGCCGGCGTAGCCGACGATCAGCATGTCACGGGGGACGGCGAGCACCGGCGTATAGCCGGTATGCTCGGCGTGGTAGTGGCCGTCGCTGTCCCACATCGGGGTGATTTGGCCGCCGAAGCGGACCTCGACCATGTCGTCATAACGGGACACCAGCCAGCTCTCCATCGCGGTACGCCAGTTGTCGGCGACCTCGGTCTGCTTGCCGTCGACAAAGCGCTGCTTGAAAATGCCGAGCTCGTAGCACAGCGAATAGCCGGCGGCGCTCATGCCCAGCGTGGCCATGGAGTCCATATAGCAGGCGGCCAGACGGCCGAGACCGCCGTTGCCGAGACCCGCGTCAGGCTCTTCCTCAAAAATATCGCTGGCGTTGCGGCCCATGTCCTCCAGAGCGCCGGTCAGCGCCTCGGTCAGGCCGAGGTTGTAGGCGTTCTTCATCAGGCTGCGGCCCATCAGAAACTCCATGGACATATAGTGAACCGTCTTCGGGCTGCGCGTCGGATCTTCGGCGACCTGCAGACGACTCATGAGCTCGCGCAGAACAATGGCCGTGGCCTGGAAGATCTGTCCGTTGGTGGCGTCCTGTCCGGTAACGCCAAAGTGGGCACAGAGTTTATCCTCAATGGCACTGCGGATCTCTTCACGAGAAATTTGACTTTTCATAGGTTTCCTCCAAAAAAGGTTTGGCGCATTCTAATTCTATATATAAATACACAGTATAAGATATGCACGGCTTGCCGGCCCGAAAACCGGGCCGGTAAGCCCTGTATATCTTGGAGTGGTTAGTGGTTAGTGAAGAGTAATAGCATTCTGCCAGGCAGCCCTCCCGTCAGAGAGGGCTGCCTGCGATAGGGAATCGCTGATTAAATCGAGGTGTGCGGATTGGCGAGCATATCTTTCGTCTGATGAAGGCGAGAAATCGCAGGAATACTTTGTGTATTTCAAGATTTCGAGACAAAATCAGACGGAATAGATGCCGTCAAGACGTGCACGGCGATTTATTCAGCGTTTCCTTAAATCAGATCTGCTTGCCCTTGGCGATGATGCTGGGGAGCTTCTCGCTGCCGACGAGAACGGTGCGCGGTGCAAAGTGCACGTTCTTGTCCGCCACGATATTGCGAAGCTCGCACTCCTCACCGACCTCGGTGCCGCGCATCAGGATGCAGTTTTTCAGCTTGGCACCCTTGCCCACGCGCACGCCGGAGAAGACGATGCAGTTTTCAAGCTCGCCGTCGATGATGCTGTTGTCGGCCAGCAGGCTGTTGTGAACTCTGGCGTTGTTGCCGTAGAAGGTGCTCACGCCCTCGTGCTCCTTGGTGCGGATCGGACGGTCGGCCATGAAGAAGCCGTCGAAAATGTCCTTGTCGAGCATATCCATGTTGGCCTTGAAATAGGTCTCGGCCGAGCGGATGACCTTGGCATAGCCGTGGTGGACGACAACGCCCATCTTGCCGCCGTGGGCGAGATAGTTCGCCAGACCGTCCTTGTGGAAACGGTACTCGTTGCGCGCGAGGCACGCGTCCATCATCTCAAGCAGGGTATCCTTGTTGATGATATAGCCTTCGAGAGAGGCGATGCCTTCGCCGTCGGTGGTACGGTCAAAGAGGATCTCCTTGACAAGGCCGTCCTCACCGACAACATAGCGGTGGTGCAGGCCGTCGGGCAGCTGATCGGTGCAGATGGCGGTCACGGGGTTGCCGCTGCGCACATGCTCTTCCATCAGAGGAACGAGATTGATGTTGGCGCACAGGTCGCCCAGCATCAGCACGACGTACTTCTGGGGAATGTCGCGGATGTACTCGCCCACGGCGTTGAGAGCTTCCATCGTGCCGGCGTAGTTGCCCTTGTGGTACTCGGGCAGACCGAACGGAGGCAGGATGCGCAGGCCGCCGGACTTGCGGTCGAGATCCCAGGGCTTGCCGCTGCCGACGTGGTCGAGCAGGGACTGATAATCGCGCTGCATGATGACGCCGACGTCGCGGATGCCGGCATTGATCATGGAGGAGAGGGTCAGGTCGATCAGGCGGTAGCGGCCGCAGAAGGGCAGAGAAGCCGCCGTGCGGTGGGCGACGAGATCACCCAGAGCGGGGTTGGCGCGATAGGCGAAGATAATTCCGTGAAAATCTAACATGGCTCAGACCTCCTCACTGGTATAGATCATGGCGTTGGCCGCCACGGTGGCGCCGGGACGCACGTTCACGTCGGGGCCGACGGTGGCGATGCCCCAGTCCTTGCTGCCGTCGGGCGCGCTGCCGACATGGGCACCGCAGCCGATGACGCTGTGCTCACCGATGATGGCGTACTCAACCACTGCGCCGTTTTCGACCACGGCGCCGGGCATCAGCACGCTGTGCAGGACGCTCGCACCCTTGCCGACGTTGACGTTGGGCGAGAGGACGCTGTTCTCAACACGGCCGTTGACACAGCAGCCCTCGGTGACCATCGAGTGGTCGAGCTCGGCCATGTCGCCGACATAGGACGGCGGGCAGACGGGGCTGCGGGAGCTGATGGGCCAATCGGGGTCGAAGAGGTTCAGCAGCTCGGGGGAGAGCATATCCATATTGGCGTCCCACAGGCTCTTGATGGTACCGACATCGCGCCAGTAGCCCTTGAACCGATAGGGCCACAGCTTCTCGCCGGCGGCGAGCATGTTGGGGATGATGTTCTTGCCGAAGTCCTTGGAGGAGTTGGGATCGGCCTCGTCCTCGATCAGGTACTGGCGGAGCTTCTGCCAATCAAAGATGTAAATGCCCATCGATGCCAGATTGCTCTTGGGCTGCTTGGGCTTTTCCTCAAACTCGCAGACGTAGCCGTCTTCGCCGAGGTTCATGATGCCAAAGCGCGTGGCTTCTTCCATCGTGACGGTCAGCACTGCGATCGTCGCGGCGGCGCCGTGCTCGTTGTGCTCGCGCAGCATGTCGGCGTAGTTCATCTTATAGATGTGGTCGCCGGAGAGGATCAGCACGGAGTCGGGATTGTACTGGTCGATGAAGCCGATGTTCTGGTAGATGGCGTTGGCCGTGCCGGAGAACCAGGAGCCCTTCTCACCGGCCGTCTGGTACGGAGGCAGGATATAGACGCCGCCCTCAGCCACGTCGAGGTCCCAGGCCTGGCCGTTCCCGACGTAGGAGTTGAGCTGCAGAGGCTTATACTGCGTCAGAACACCGACCGTGTCAATGCCGGAGTTGGCGCAGTTGGAGAGGGGAAAGTCGATGATGCGGTACTTGCCGCCGAAGGGGACACTGGGCTTGGCCGCCTGCTGGGTCAGCGCATAGAGACGGGAGCCCTGTCCGCCTGCCAGCAGCATGGCGATACAGTTCTTTTTCATGTACATCCTCCTTGTTAGTTGCTTTCTGCTTTCTATGTGAACGCAAGAGGCGGAAACAATCAGCCTCTCGGGCTCAAATACGGGTACTATCAGCCGACAATTATTATGTTATTCCTGAATTAGGGGGAGTTCAGAGGGGAACTCCCCTCTGATTTTCCCGTCGCAACGGGAAAAGAGATTCAAATCCGTTTTTTCCGGGGACATTAAGTGAGCGTCCAAATCTTCGACTTCTCGCCCTGCCAGTGTGCGAGCGTCTCACGCAAGCGAGTGCATGCAGCAGGGCGCATCCCTTTAACTTTTTAGTCCCGTCAGGGACTGAAAAGTTATGTCAGCCGTTATACTTATTCATGGCCTTGTCCGGCCCCTCGGTGATATAGCATACGACGGCCTCGGCCGCACGGGAGACGGCCTTCGCCATGTCCTCGGCGTCCTGATTGCGAAACGAGGAGAGCACCCAGTCGGCCATGTCGTAATCCGGGTGAGGTGGGGCGCCGACGCCGAGACGGATCCGCGGGAAATCCTCGGTCCCGAGCCGCGCGATCAGGCTTTTGAGTCCGTTGTGTCCGCCGGCCGAGCCCTTCGTGCGCACGCGCAGCCTCCCGATCGGCAGGCTGATCTCGTCGGAAATCACCAGCACGTGCTCCGGAGGGATCTTATAGAAATTGACGGCCTGGATCGCGGCGTCGCCGGAGAGATTCATATAGGTCTGCGGCTTCATCAGCAGCACGCGCTGATCTCCGATCGTACACTCGCCCACCAGCGCCTGGAAACGGGCGCGGTTGATGCTGACGCCGAGCGACTTTGCCAGCGCGTCACCGGTCATAAAGCCGGCGTTGTGGCGTGTGTCGGTATACTTTAATCCGGGGTTTCCCAGAAACACGACCAGCCAGCCGATGCCGCCGGGCTTGTTCAACAGCATATCAGTTGTTGAACAGCTCCGACATCGAGGCTTCTTCCGAGATGCGGCGGATCGCCTCGGCAAAGACGGGCGCGGTCGAGAGATATTTGATCTTGTCGCACTTGGGCTTGTTGGCCGGGTAGGGGATCGTGTCGAGCAGCAGCAGCTCTTCGATGCAGCTGTCCTGGATGCGCTCGATCGCCGGGCCCGAGAGCACGCCGTGCGTGGCGCAGGCAAAGACCTGCTTGGCGCCGCCGATCTCCTTGACGGCCTTGGCCGCACCGCAGAGCGAGCCGGCCGTGTCGACGATGTCGTCGAGCAGGATGCAGGTCTTGCCCTCAACATTGCCGATCAGGTTCATGACCTCGGACTGGTTGGCCTTTTCGCGGCGCTTGTCCACGATGGCCATGTTCAGCCCCAGCCCCATCGAGAAGGCGCGCACACGCGCGGTGCTGCCGACGTCGGGCGAGACGACCATGACGTCCTCGTTGCTCTTGCCGAAGATCTTCATATAGTGCTTGGCGAACAGGTGCGCGCCCATCAGGTTGTCCACGGGGATATCAAAAAAGCCCTGGATCTGGGCGGCGTGCAGGTCCATCGTCAGAACTCTGTCAGCGCCGGCAGCGGTGATCAGATTGGCGACGAGCTTGGCGGAAATGGGATCGCGGCTCTTGGCCTTGCGGTCCTGGCGGGCATAGCCGAAATAGGGGATCACGGCCGTAATGCGCCCGGCGGAAGCACGGCGGATCGCGTCGATCATGATGAGGAGTTCCATCAGGTTGTCGTTGACGTGGTTGCAGGTCGACTGGATCACAAAGACGTCCTTGCCGCGGACGGGCTCGTAGAGGGAAATGGAGCACTCGCCGTCGGCAAACTGGCCAACATTGCTGTCACCGAGTTTCATAAACAGCTGCGAGCAGATTTCGCGTGCCAGAGGGATGTTGGAATTGCCGGCGAAGACCTTGATATCCTTACCGTGTGGAATCATATGCAATAATCCTCCGAATCTCTATATGCCAACGGCCGCAGAGCGCCGCAAGCTTCCATATTACAGATTCCAGTATAGCACAAAGAATACAGAAAGAAAAGAGATTCAGCCGGATTTTAGGCAAAAAAACCAAATAAAAAAACAGATTTACAAGCCAAAGATTTTTGTATATAATAGAAACGTTTGAAAGTTGCATTTTGATTAAAAGGCAGGATACGACATGCTTGAATTTGAAGAATACAAGAGCAAACTGAACGCGCTCAAGCCCACGCTGGAGGTGCTGCGCGGCGCACTGAACCTCGAAGCGGCCCAGAAGGAGATCGAGGAGCTGGAGGCGGCCAGCGAACGCGACGGCTTCTGGAACGACGTGGAGAAATCCCAGCAGGTCCAGAAACGGCTCAAACAGCTCAAGAGCAAGGTCGAGAGCTATCAGAAGCTCTGCGCCAGCTGGGACGATATGATGGCCCTCGTCGAGATGGCCATGGAGGAGGGCGACGATTCGCTGCTTGAAGAGCTGCAGAGCGAGTACGCCGACTTTTCGGAAAAGGCCGAGAGCATGCGCCTTGGCACGCTGCTGACCGGCGAGTACGATGCGAACAACGCCATTCTGACCTTCCACGCCGGTGCCGGCGGTACCGAGGCGCAGGACTGGGCCTCGATGCTCTACCGCATGTATAATATGTGGGCCGAGCGCCACGGCTACAAGGTCAAGCTGATGGACTATCTCGACGGCGACGAGGCCGGGCTGAAGAGCGCGACCATCATGATCGAGGGTGAGAACGCCTACGGCTTCCTCAAGAGCGAGCACGGCATCCACCGTCTGGTGCGCGTCTCCCCGTTCGACGCCGCCGGACGCCGCCATACCTCCTTCGCCGCGGTCGAGGTCATGCCCGAGATCACCGACAACAGCGAGATCGAGCTGCGCGACGAGGACATTGAGATGCAAGTCTACCGCTCCTCGGGCGCCGGCGGACAGAAGGTCAACAAGACCTCTTCGGCCGTCCGTCTGATCCACAAGCCCACGGGCATCGTGGTCTCGTCCCAGGTGGAGCGCAGCCACTTCCAGAACCTCGAGAACTGCAAAAACATGCTGCGCGCGCGCCTCGCGGAGATCAAAGAGCGCGAGCATCTCGAAAAGATCAGCGATATCAAGGGCGTGCAGATGAAGATCGAATGGGGCAGCCAGATCCGCTCCTACGTCTTCATGCCCTATCAGCTGGTCAAGGACCACCGCACCGACTATGAAAACGCCAACATCCAGAACGTCATGGACGGCGATCTGGACGGCTTTATCAACGCCTTCCTGTCGATGAAGGCGGCGCAGTAAGCTCCTGAATAAAAATGGGCGCGTTGCAAAAAGCAAGAAATCGCGAAAACCCGGTTATTTACGTAGGGGAGGGGCTTGCCCCTCCCGGCAGTACCATGTAATTATTTATAACTAAATCCCCGCGCGCATGAAATGCGCGCATGCGAAACGCTGTT
>ONNS01000033.1 GCA_900319275.1 uncultured Eubacteriales bacterium | reverse complement strand
CATCTCTCTCCTTCTATCTTCCAATCCTTCCAGACAGCTACCAAGTCATTTTTGCTTCAAAACTCTCTTATGGGTGTTGGCACAAGCCCCTCCCCTACGTGAGTGAACGGGCTACGCGATTTCTCGCATTTTGCAACACGCCCACTGCAAGTTCAGCGGATACCAAGCACGGCGCGGTAGGCGTTGGCGATCTGCTGCGCGTCCGGAGAGATGATCAGTGCGACATACACGCCGTAGTGCAGCACCACGCCGTCCTTCGCGACCTCGTAGACCTCCGGCAGATAGTCCCTGTAGGTCTCTGCCTTCTGGAGGACGCGGTTCTTGGCCTTGAGGACCATCTCACTGGCCGAAGTCTCGTTGGCACACTTGATGAGCCAGAGCTCGTCGGCCTGCAGATTGTCGCTGCAGATGTAGACACGGCCGTCCGCATAGTCTTCCCCGGGGACAAGACCGAGGTATTCGGTGATGGTCTTGTCGCTCAGCGAGAGCAGCGTGGGCAGTTCCACCATGCGGCCGATGCCGTTATAGACGTCATCGAGCACCGTGTGTGCGCGCTCAGCCGCGGCCGACTCGTCGAGTGTCAAGGGATCAAGCAGCGCTGCCCCGCTCTCTTCGGGGGCTTTCTCCATGCCGAGGGGCAGATTCGTATTGCCGTCGTACTCTACCAGATACTTTTCCGGGAAGTTATAATAATTGGCGGTGTTCATCAGCTGCTCATACCAGATCGGCGCACCGTCCTCATTGATGTGCGTTCCGTTGAGCTTGAAGAGGTCGTCAAGCGTACCGTCGGCGTCCTTGAAATAGCCGTCAAGCTCGATGTAGCAGTAGCCCTCGGTCTCGGCATTGGCCTTCAGAAACGCGTTGAACTCGTCGACCTTCCGCTGGTTCATCATTTCGTTTACATTTTTTACCGGCATGACCGACTGGATAAAGATCGTCACGTCCGGACACTCGCTGCGCATCAGCTGCAGGAAGTCAAGGAAATACTGCTCGCTGGTCTTGACATCGTTCCCCGCGAGATCGTTCAGGCCGAGCGCGCCGATGAGGATTTGAGAGCCCGTATCGCGCAGCACGTCTGCGATTTCCCAATACCCGCCCTTGTAGATAAGGTGGTAGTTGCTCCGGTGGGCCGTGCCGTAATAGCCGAAAACGGGGCTGGAGTTCACGTAGGTATTGGCGAGCTTGCCTGTGGCTATGCAGTAGTTCGACAAGACACCGAGCACCGAGTCGCCCATATAGAAGGCCCCGTCAAAGAATTCGTCGGTCAGCGAAAGGGGCGGCGCCATATAATTCGCTTTCCGGACAGATACTCCTTCCGGCAGCGCGGCGGAGAGGAACGCAAGGTTCGTATCCTTTACAAAATTATCGCAGCTGTATTCCACCAGGATCTCGTTGATGTTCTCATTCTGGATCAACTCACCGAGAGGCAGCTTATAATAGCGCAGATCCACCAGCACGACCTTGTCACAGACGTCAGCCAGGAAACAGCCGAGAGAGTTCGAGAACGAGTCGCGGATCACCAGCACGTTGACGCCCGAGCTTTGCTCGCTGTCGGTATGCGTAATTTTGACCAGCGAATGGTTCCCGTCGAGGAACACCGTATACTTGTCCAGCTCGTCGAGCCGCTCGCGGTAAAAGACGCTGTCGCGCTCCTCCCCGTTCTCGTTCGTGACAGAAACCGTCGTGCCGGATTCCCAGAGCTCCAGCGTGTCCGGCTTTGTCAGCCACAGGCCCGAGCCCGACCAGGCCGAACCGCGAAAGTCCCCGCCGGACGTGATGCGGTAGCTCTCCCTTGTCGGCATCTCACAGCCGAGCTGCCCGGCGTACAGGCGTGCGGCCTCCCAGGCGCCGAGAGCGGTCCAGTGGTGATCGGTGGCGTAGTAAAGCGCTTTTCGATCCGTCTGCGCCAGGAAGTCGTCCATCACGTCAATGGTCTGCAGACTTGTGCGGCTGTAGACATAGTCGATGATCGCGCGATCGGCATACTGCCAGGGCGTCTCCCCTTCTTCAAGCGCCACCGCGCCCGCCGACGGCACCAGCATCAGGCGCACCGGGATATTCCAGCCCACAGAGGCGAGCTCGGAAGCAAAGTTGTTGAGCCGTTCGGTATTCTTGTCGAGCGCCGCCGTGTCAAAGGCTGTCGGCGCGGCGTACAGACGCCCGTCCTTCAGGCCGTAGTCCTTCGTGTACTGGCGGCCGGAGAAAAGGTCGTAATACGCATTCAGACCGACGAAGAGATCCCGGAGCGGAAAGTGGTCGGCCACATAGCTCGAGAGCCCCTCGGTATAGCTGCCGTCGGTCAGACTCTGAAAACTGAAGGTCGGCACACGCTCAAGATAGCGCTTCTCGCTGGCGGAAAAATCTGTTTTCGGCAGCGCAAAAAACAGCGCGGGCACGACAAACAGCGCCAGACAAAACAGCGCGTTCAATATGCGGTTGATGGTTTTTTTCATGTGCGCATCCTCTGATCACGATCAAAAGCGGAAATAAATAAAAGGATTGTAGCTCTGGCTGACGAGCGCCGCCATGCACAGCACCAGCAGCAGCGCAAGCCACAGGATCTCCAGCCAGGCCAGACGGCCGCGCCGCAGCTCCTTGAGCAGCCTGGCCCCCACCGTCGTCGAAGCGACGGCCGCGAAAAAGCCGATCGGCAGGTAGCCCCGCATCCAGATATGGGCCTCGGGCGTGTCCGCCGTCAGCGAGAAAAGGCGGGAGAAGAGCGTTCCGAGCGCCGAAAAATCCGTAAAGTAGAAGATCCCCCAGCCGATGGCCACCAGCAGCAGCGTGATCGCGTGGCGCAGCAGCCGCGGCAGACGCTCAAGAAGCTTGCCGAAGAACAGCTTTTCCAGGATCAGCAGCAGCGCATAATAGAGCCCCCAGAGGACAAAGATCATCGAGGCGCCGTGCCACAGGCCCGTCAGCATCCAGACGATCAGCAGATTCAGGCATTGACGCTTAAGTCCCTTGCGATTGCCGCCGAGCGGGATATACACATATTCACGAAACCAGGTGGACAGCGAAATATGCCAGCGCCGCCAGAACTCCGTGATGCTCTGGGAAATATAGGGATAGTCAAAGTTTTTGAGGAACTGGAAGCCAAACATCCGCCCCAGGCCGATGGCCATATCGCTGTAGCCCGAAAAATCGAAGTAAATCTGAAGCGAATAAGCGATCAGTCCGGCCCAGGCCGAGATCGTGCCGCCCTCGTTGAGCAGCAGCCGGTCGGCCACAAGTCCCATCTGGTTGGCCAGAAGCACTTTTTTCGCAAGGCCGTAGAGGAAATTGCGGACGCCGCTGGCAAAGAGCGCGCGGCTTTCCTTGCGCTCGGCGAGCTGCCCGGCAATATCGCCGTATTTCACGATCGGCCCGGCGATCAGCTGCGGAAACAGCGACACATAGGTGCCGAAGGACAGGATACTGTGCTGTACCGGTGCAGTCCCCCGATAGACGTCGATGACGTAACTCATCGACTGGAAGATATAAAAGGAGATGCCGATCGGCAGCGCGATTTCGGGGATCGAAAAGCTGCCGCGCGTCAGGCTTTTGACCAGTCCCATAAAGAAGCCGGTATACTTGAACACACCGAGGATCGCCAGATTGAGCGCGACAGCCAGCACAAGGACACTGCGCCGGGACCGGGACGAGCTCTCATCCGAGAAGCGCTCGAGCAGGCGGCCGGCTAAGTAGTTGAGCGCGATCACCAGCAGCATCAGCAGCACATAGACCGGCTCACCCCAGGCATAGAACACCAGACTGAACAGCAGCAGCACGGCATTGCGGTATGCCCTGGGACACAGCCTGTCGCACAGCAGCACAAGCGGCAGGAAGAAAAACAAAAAAATGTTGTCTGAAAAAACCATTCGATTCACCCGAGTGATCTGTAATTTGGTCAGGACCCAAGATTTTACGTAAACCAACAGAACAAACTATACCGCAAGTGCCGGAATATGTCAACCAAAAGCCGGCACCGTACGCGCCCGTTTTCTCCTCTCTTTTCCCGCCGGACATGAAAAACGCCCGGATTTCTCCGGGCGTTTTGCTGCATGTGATTTACGTAATATTATTTACGTAAAGCAATTTACGTAATGTAGTTGTCGTAATTCTATTTACGTAAAGCAGTTTACATAATAATACATTTCTTGGGGCAGCATTCGGCGCAGGTGCCGCAGGCGATGCAGGCGTCCTCGTCGAGCGTCCAGGTCTTGCTTGCGCGGTCCACCGTGATGGCCTGCATGGGGCACTTTTTGGCGCAGATGCCGCAGTAGACGCACTTCGACGGATCGCTGACCGGCTTGCCGTCGTCTCGAGGCTCGATCGGCGCCGCGGCGGGTGCAGGTGCAGCCGCCTTTTCCGGCTCGGCCTTCACAGCAGGCGCGCTCTCGGCGCTCTTGACGGGGGCGGCGGCCGCTGTCTTCTCCGCTTCGGGCTTCGCGTCAGCCGTGGCCTCAGGCGGTTTAGCCACAGCAGGGGCCTCAGCCGGTTTGGCAGCAGCGGGAGCAGCGGGCTTCGGCTTGCGCACCGGCGGCTTCTTGATGAAGGTACCGGATACCATCAGGTCCTCTTCCTTGGTTGCGATCATGTGGTAATCGCGTGTGAATTCGATGGCGTTTTCGTTGCAGAAGTCCATGCAGGTGGCGCAGAAGGTGCAGCTGCCGAGATAGAAGGTGCGGGTGATGCGGTCGCCCTCTTCGGTCTTCTCGATCGTGTGGGTGATCGCGTGGCCGGAGCACACGCGCTCGCACATCATGCAGTTGATGCACTTTTCCGGGTGGAAGACGATGCGGCCACGGTAGTTTTCTGCCGCCGTGCTGGGCTTGGCCGGGTACATGGCGGTGCTGGGCTTGGAAAACAGGCCCTTGATCGCTTCAACAGCAAAAGGCAGATCCATCAGTTCATCGCCCTCCTTTTCTCCTGGAGGATCTTGGCCGCGAGGGCCAGACCGTCGATGACGGCTTCGGGCTTCGGCGTGCAGCCGGCTACGTCGACGTCGACGTGGACATACTTGGACAGCGGCCCCGCGATCGCATAGCTGCCGCGGAACACGTTGCCCGACTGCGGGCACGAGCCCATCGTGACGATGCAGCGCGGTTCGGGCACCTGCTCGATCGTGCGCAGCACACGATTTAAGGACTGGCGCGTGATCGGGCCGGTCACAACGACGATGTCGGCATGGCGCGGCGAGCCCGCAAGCTGGAAGCCCAGGCGCTCGGCGTCATAGCGCGGCGTCAGGACGCTGACGAGCTCGATATCGCAGCCGTTGCAGGAGCCGGCGTTGATGTGGAAGAGCCAGGGGGATTTTCCCGTGCTCTCTTCGATCAGTTTTTTGAACATATCCGCCCCTCCTTACAGACCGAACCAGGCCAGCACGAGCGAGATCAGTGCGAGGCCCGCCACGGCCGTCCAGTAAAACTTGAAGATCTGTTCGATCCGCAGCCGCGCCGTGATGGCGTGGACAAACGAGATCATGATGACCGTCACCACGGTGCAGAGAGCGACCTGGATGACAGCATCGAGCACGACGATGCCGGTGCCGAGTCCGCCGAGGAACAGCGCCACGAACAGGCTGGTCATCGTCAGCAGCTTGATGGCGTGGCTGAGCTTGTAGACGCCCAGCGGCTTGCCGCTGTACTCGGCCAGCATGCCCTCGCAGATCTCGGTCTCGGCCTCGGCCGCGTCAAATGGGTGGCTGCCGGTCTCGCCGGGGATGACCAGCAGGAAGGCCAGGGCCGCGGGGATCATGCTCGGGTGGAACAGCAGGCTGCCGTGTGCGCTCTGATAGGCCGCGATCTCGCTGAGCGAGAAGCACAGTCCGGTGCCCATGGCATTGCCGACGCTCTTCGCGATCGCGAGCAGCACCATCAGCAGCGGCAGCTCGCAGGCGAGGATCGTGACCATCTCACGGCTTAAGCCCACACCCGCGTAGGGCGAGCCGGAGGCCGCCGCGCCCATGATCGTGGCCAGGGCCGGGATCAGCAGCAGATACAAAATCACGATGACGTCCGCCATGCCCGAGAAGGCCGTGAAGCCAAAGACCGGGACCATCAGCTGGATCGTGACAAGGGCCGCGAGGCCCAGCAGCGGGGCGAGCAGATACACCGTGCGGTTGGCCGCCGCGGGGATGATGGTCTCCTTCCCCAGCAGCTTGAAGAAATCATAAAAGGGCTGGAGGATAGGCGGGCCGACACGCTTCTGCATGCGGGCCACGAGCTTGCGGTCGATCCCGCAGAGCAGCAGTCCGATAAAAAAGCAGAACAGGAAGCCGGGATAGATCAGAATATACCCCAGATACAACAGGGCGTTGAGAATCGTTGTCATGCGCGCACCCCCTTATAACACGATCTGCAGATACACGACCGCCAGCGCCAGAGCGACCAGCGCCCACTGGGCATAGTCGTTGACGATGCCGCTGTGCAGATCGTGCATGAAGCTGAAGTAGTGGCGCCAGTTGTGCTTGAAGCCCCAGAACATGTCGCCGCCGCCGACCTGCGCGTCCCAGTTCTCCTCGCCGCCGTAGAACAGCTGATACTTGGCGGAGACGCGCTCGCCGCTGTGCTCGCTGACGCTCTCATACTTGCCGAGGGACGCCACGACTGTGACGCCCAGCAGCGTAACACAGAGCAGCAGCAGCCAGTTGACCGGTGCCCAGACGCCGCTCGCGGCAAAGTTCACGGCCAGCGCCGCAGGGGGATTGGCCATGACACTCTCGGCATAGCCGGCGCCCATCATGCTGTTAATGTAGCCCAGCGCGTCAAGTGCCGCACGGGAGGCGGGCTCGGTCAGGTATGTGGTGACAAGGTTCGGGAACAGGCCGGTCAGCACACAGAGCAGGGCAAAGACGCCCATGGCAAGGCGCATGCCGATGGGGACTTCCTTCACGTTTTCAAGTTCCTTGGGCAGTTGGCCGAAGAAGACCGACTGTGTGACCTTGACAAAGGAGGCCAGCGTCAGGGTACTGGTGACAAGCGCGACGACCGTCACGAGCACATAGCCGATATTGCCGCTCTCGACGGCCTTCTGGTAAGTGGCCTGGTAGATCATCCACTTGCTGGCAAAGCCGTTGAAGGGCGGGATGCCGCTGATCGAAAAAGCGCCGATCAGGAAGAGCACTGTGGTGTGGGGCATGCGTTTGCTCAGTCCGCCGAGCTTGTCGAGATCGGTGGTGCCGGTCTCGTGCAGAACAGCACCGGCCGCCAGGAACAGCAGACCCTTGAACAGGGTGTGGTTCATTGCGTGGTACAATCCGGCTGAAAGGCCAAGGCCCGTGGCCAGGCCGACCGCCGTCAACACATAGCCGATCTGGGAGATCGAGTGGAAGGCCAGCAGGCGCTTGAAGTCGTGCTGGGCCAGCGCCATCGTCACGCAGACGAACATGCTGACCGAGCCGACAAACACCAGCATCAGCTGGATCGAGCCGAGTTGCATCGTCCCGAACAGCATATAGACAAGACGGATGATGCCGTAGAGACCGGACTTTGTCAGTACGCCGGAGATCAGCACCGAGATCGAAGCCGGCGCCGCGCCGTGGGCGTCCGCGGCCAGCGGGTGGAAGGGCACGATGAAGCTCTTGGTGGCAAAGCCGACCAGCAGCAGTGCGAAGGCCACCTTGGTGGCGGGGGTCATGTTGCCGGGGATCAGCGCGCTCAGCTGCGCGAAGTTCAGCGTATGGGCCTGGGCATAGAGCATGATGACGCCGGCCAGGATGCACGTCGATCCGATCGAGCCGACGACCAGGTACTTAAACGCCGCTTCGAGCGCGCCGTACACCTTCGAGCGGAACGCCGTCAGCGCCACGGCCGAGAAGGTCAGGATCTCCACCATGACGTACATGTTGAAGATATCGCCCGAGAGCACCATGCCCAGTACACCGCCGCCGAGCAGCATCAGCAGCGTGTAGTACTCGCCCTGGTGTTCATCGCGCGTCATATACTGCAGCGAATAGAGCGTCGAGACGAAGAGCGCGAGCGTGACGAGCAGGCCGAAGAACAGGTTCAGAGCGTCGACCTCAAGCGCGATGCCGATGGCATAGCCGCCGGCGGGGACGCGGTTGCCGAGCCAGTAGGCGATGGTCTCGCCGCGCAGCATCACAGGTGTGATCAGTGCCAGCAGCAACAGCAGGCTGCAGGAGGCGCAGAGCATCGCCACGATGTGGCGTACGGTGGGCTTGCGGCCGAAGGCTGTGATCACAAAGGCGCCGAGGAACAGCACCAGGATCGCGTAGATCGGAAAATGCTGATAGCTTAGCATACTCATCCTCTCAGCCTCCTTATCTCGCGGGTATCCAGCGTGCCGTAACTCTCTTCGATGCGGATCACCAGCGCCAGGGACATAGCCGTGACACAGGCGCCGATAACGATGCTTGTCAGCGTCAGCGCCTGGGGGATAGGGTCGACGAAATAACTGGCGGCGTTCAGCTCGCCCGGGGTAAAGATCGGCGCCGTGCCGCCGGGGTGGAAGCCGATCGAGATGATCAGCAGGTTCACGCCGTAATCCATCACGGACATGCCGATGACCGTCTTGATGAGGTTATACTTGGTGATGATGCAGTACAGGCCCAGCACGATCAGGAAGAAGGACACCATATAATTAAAAGTAATCATGTGCTCCCTCACTTTCCGCCGTGTGCATCCGAGGCAAGCAGGACGCCCAGCATTCCCAGCGCCAGCACGATCGAAGCCGTCATCACGTCGAAGGCGACGGCCTGTCCCATCCAGAAGATCGTGCCGCTGGAATAGAGATCGCCGATGCCGCCCAAGCCGAGGATGTTGGCGCAGACGACCGAGCCGCCGAGTACGCCGACCATGGCGACCAGAATGTAGAAGATCAGCGCAGCGCCCTCGGCATGGTGCATGGCCTCGGGCAGGAACAGGCGTTCGCTCTCCTCACGGCCGTGGCCGAGATACACGAGCAGCACCACGGCAACCATCAGGATGCCGCCCTGGAAGCCGCCGCCGGGGCTCAGGTGTCCGTGGAGGATGATATACGCCACATACACAAGCGCCAGAGGCAGGATCTTATCGCAGCCGCAGCGCTGGATGACGTTTTTGACGGTCCGGCCGTTGCGTGTGATCTCGGGGGATTCCAGCATGGTATCTCCGCATTTATTTTCCTGCACGGTCCTTCGCCTCCTCTTTCTTTTCTTTTCTGCCGCCCAGCAGAACGACCACACCGGTGACGGCGGTGATCAGCACAAAGGATTCGCCCATGGTATCGTAGCCGCGGAAGTCGAACACGATCGAGGTCACATCGTTGAGCGCGTGGGTCTTCTCGAGGTTCTGCTGAACGATGGCGCCGGCTGCGCCGTCCGCCTTCGAGTCGTCATAGGACGAGGGGTCCTGCTGCAGCTCGTAGACCGAGACCGGGGCTTTCTCCCCGGCATAGGTGGGCGCAAAGTGGGACATGGAGACGGCCGAAGCCGCAAAGGCCACCGCAAGGATAGCAAGGCAGACCCAAGTCAGGAATTTTTTCATTTGTCGTCCCCTCCCTTCAGCCGTTTCAGGGTGACGATGAAGATCAGCGGGGTCAGCGCCGCGCCGACGGCCGCCTCGGAGATGGCGACGTCGGGGGCGTGCAGCAGCAGGAATTCCGCCGCGGCGAAGAGCCCCGTTGCGGTCAGCGCGATCACCGCGCTCAGCAGCTTTTCAAAATGGACCGCCAGAATGGCGGAGACCATCAGGCCGCAGAGGATCACGACATTGAGTACAACAACCAGATTACTCATAGAAGTCCCTCCCCAGATCGTCGATCTTCATCCCGTTCTCCGGACGGACGCCGTTTCGGTAGGCGCCGCGGGCGATGGCGTGGGCCCCGACGGGGTTGACCGTCAGGATCAGCAGGCCGATGACGACAATCTTCACGGTGGTGCCTGGCGCGTGCAGGATGAGCGCGGCATAGAGCGCCGCGCCGAGCAGCACACCGATCGCGCCCATCGTGGAGATGCAGGTGCTCGCCTGCATGCGCGAGTAGGTATCCGGCATCCGGAGGATGCCGATGGTGCCAGCCAGGGCGAAGATGCCGCCGATGACGATAATGGCACCGATAAGCAGGCGTAAGAGTATCATTTCTTCAGCCACCTCCCGTTGTCGAGATACCGGCCGACCAGCATCGTATCAATGATGCCGAGCAGCGCGCTGACGATCGCGATGTCCAGATAAATGCCGCGTCCGCTGTAGACGGAGTAGAGCACCATCGCGCAGCAGATCAGCACGTCGGCGCTGTCACCGGCGACCATGCGGTCGGCGGCGGTGGGGCCTTTGAGAAGCCGGTAGAGGTTCATCACGGCCAGCAGCGCGAAGAAAATCGAGAAAACCAGCATATCACTCATTCCCAGATCCTCCTTACGCCTTTTTCCAGACTGCCCTTGATGATCTCGCCGGCCTTTACGCGGTCGGTCGTGGTCACGTCGATCCAGTGGATGTAATAGTAGTCCTTGCCGTTTTCGCTGACGATGTCCATCGTGATGGTGCCCGGCGTCAGCGTGATGGAGTTTGCGAGCATGGCCTGGGCATACAGGCCCTTAGCCTCGACCGGCACTTTGATAATGCCGGGGTTGATGCTTCTGCATCCGCCAAAGCAGCGCTTTGCCATGTCCACGTTGGCCTTCCACAGTTCCCGGAGAAACAGTGGGATGTAGGCGAGCAGCGCCAGCAGCTTCTGAGGCTTGAAAAGCCAGGTCGGGTCTTCATGGATGAACATGCGCGAGGCAAACCACGCCACGCACAGGCATACCACAGCGCCCATGACAAGCTCCTGGGCGCTGAAGTTCCACGTCAGCAGCAGCCAGAACACATAACACACGACAAAGGTGCTCAATACGGAGGATAAACGGTTTTTCTGCAAGAGATGTCATCCCCTTTATGTAATACTTACGGTTTTGTTTTCTCCCGACACGGGAGATCATGCTTCTACTTTTATATCTTCGACATAGAATTCCCGCCCGGCGATCATGCGGATCGCGGCGCTGCCGCAGTCGGGACAGGCGTCCGCGTGTTTTTCGAGTTTCCCCTGCCAGCGGCAGACGGGACATTGAAAGGCCGCAGGAACGCTCTCGATCCGGAGCGCGGCCCCCTCGGCGAGCGTGCCTTTGGCGGCGATCGCAAAGCAGTCGCGCAGACAGTCTGTCAGCACGCCGGAGTACTCCCCCACCCGGAGTCGGATCTCGAGGCAGCGGGAAAAGCCATGCGTACTCGCCTCGCTGCGGATAATGTCGATAATACCTTCGGTCAGCGCGAGCTCGTGCATCTCAGCGGTCCAGGCAGCTGAAGCACGGGTCGATGCTGGCAATGATGAGCCCGGCGTCGGCGACCGTGTTGTTGCGCAGCATAAAGGGCACCGTCGGGGTATTCTTGAAGCTCGGCACATGGATGCTGACGCGCGCGTTCTCGAGCGCGTTCTTGCCGATGACCATGTAGCTGAGCGCGCCGCGCGGGGCCTCATGGCGCTTCACGGAGACACCCTCTTTGATCCTTGGCAGCTTGTTGCCGAGGTTGATCGGCCCTTCTGGCAGATTGTCAAGCGCCTGCATGATAATGGAGACGCTCTCGTAGCACTCGAGCGCGCGGACGACCACGCGGTCGAACACGTCGCCGTTGGGTGTGACGGGCACCTTGAATTTGAAATCGCCGTAGGCGCTGTAGGGGGAATCGCGGCGGACGTCGACATCAACGCCCGAAGCTCTCGCGTGGGGGCCGACGGCGCCCATACGGACGGCATCCGCGGTCTTCATCACGCCGACATTCTTGGTGCGCAGGGCGATGGTCTTGTCGGTCAGCACAATGTCGACGTCGCGGTCGAGCATGGTTTTGAGTTTGACAAGATCGCTCAGCATGTCGCGGCGCAGCTGATCGTCGATATCGCGGCGCGAGCCGCCGATCGTGACCATGGCGTAGTTGACGCGGTTGCCACTGAGCCGTTCAAGCAGATCCATCACGAGTTCGCGCTCGTCCCAGATGTGCATGAACATGCTGTCGTGCCCGATGATGTGGCAGGCAATGCCCATCCACAGCAGGTGAGAGTGCAGCCGTTCGAGTTCAGCCGTGATGACGCGGATATAATCGCCGCGTTTGGGCACCTCGATCTTGTTGATATCCTCGACGCACATGGCGTAGGTCAGGGCGTGGGAGTGCGAGCAGATGCCGCACACGCGCTCGACGAGCACCAGGGTCTGGATGGCGTTGCGCTCAGTGCAAAGCTTTTCAATGCCGCGGTGGTTGTAGCCGACGAAAACCTCGGCGTCTTTGATCATTTCCCCCTCGGTATAGAGTTTGGCGTGGATCGGCTCCTCGAGAGAGGGGTGGTAGGGTCCGATGGGCAATACATAACTCATACCTTACCCACCTCCTTGGCTTCCATGTTTTTCACAAGTTCGCTCAGCGGCGTCACCATGATCTGGCCCTTGCCCTCGGTTTCCAGCATGTCCTCCGGCAGAAAGAGACGCTGGCTGAGATCCAGGCCTTCAAATGTCACACCGTAGAGCTCGTTGAGCTCGCGCTCGGCCCAGGTGGCCGAGGTGTCGTAAATCTCCCCGATGGAGGGCAAGTTTTCCTCTCCGGTGATCTGATAGGCCTCGATCGCCGGGTCTACGGCATAGTCATAGGAGACGACAAGCTGTCCCTCCTTGTCACGGTAGCCGTGGATCATCACCAGGAAAATGCCCGCCTTGTGCATACGCTCGGCCAGCGGAACGATCTCGTCCCTGGTGATCGCCGTGATTTTGTACTCCTGCATACTTTCACCTCTCCTATATCTCAAAAAAGGTTTTCCATTTACCAATGATCAGCAGATCCGCGGCAACTGGGCGCCGGTCAGCTTCTGGAGGATGCGCCGGCCGCCAAGCGGTGTCTGCAGGGTCAGCTTGCCGGGAAAACGGGCGCTCACCGTGCCGATCTGCGCCGCATTTCGCCCCTCATCGGTACTGTGCATCGCCTCGAGCACGCGTGCAGCATCCTCCGGCGCCACGACGCACAGCAGCTTGCCCTCGTTGGCGCAGTAGAGCGGATCGAGCCCGAGCATGTCGCATGCGGACCGCACCGCCGGTGCGACCGGCAGTGTCTCCTCGACAAGTTCGATACCGAGGCTTGTCCCCTCGATAAACTCATTGAGCGTCGTCGCAACACCGCCGCGCGTCGGATCACGCAGCACGCGCACCGCCGCGCCCGTCTCCATGATGCGCGCCACCAGGCGGTGGAGCGGCGCACAGTCGGATTCGATGTCGCTCTGCGCCATGGCGCTGCGCGCGAGCATCACGGCCGTGCCGTGGTCGCCCATCGTGCCGGAGAGCAGCACCGCGTCCCCCTCGTGGATGGCCGCGGGGCTCAGTCCCGGATAGCGCAGCGGACCGAGGCCCGCCGTGTTGATATACAGCGCATCGCCGCGGCCGCGCTCGACAACCTTGGTATCGCCGGTGACGATCTCGACACCGGCGCGCTCACAGGCATGCTGCATCGAATCGAGTACCCGCTCGAGCGTCTCGATCGGCAGCCCCTCCTCGATGATCAGCGAGCAACTGAGGACTTTCGGCTCGCCGCCGCACATGGCCACGTCGTTGACCGTGCCGCAGACCGCGAGCTTTCCGATATCGCCGCCGGGGAAAAACAGCGGCGAGACCACGAAGCTGTCGGTCGAAAAGCAGAGCGGACCGCCGAGCGATACGATGGCCCCGTCCCCCAGCGCGCGCAGCGCGGGGTTATCGAGGCGCGGAAGGATTTTCTCCTCGATCAGCCGTGCGGTCTTTTTTCCGCCGCTGCCGTAATCGAGGGTAATGATGTCGTCCATGTCATATCTCCTGGTATTTTTCCGCCGCGGCACAGGCGCCCTCGCTGCTGACCATGCAGGGCCCGACCGGATCCTCGGGGGTGCAGCGCTTGCCAAAAAGCGGGCACTCCTGCGGACGGATACGTCCACAGATCACCTCGCCGCAGCGGCAGGCCGTCGGGGCGTCTTCACTGCTGACTGTGATCGGAAAACGCCGCTCGGCGTCAAAGGCGGCGTACTCGCCGCGAAAGCCGAGGCCGCTATTTTCAATGCCGCCGAGCCCGCGCCACAGGTCATAGCGCGGCGTGAAGCACTGCGCGATCACCCGCTGTGCCAGTGGATTTCCCCGCGGCGCGACCGCCTGCGGATAGGCGTTTTGCAGCCGGGGCTCCCCGTCTTTGAGCTGGCGGAGCAGCCAGTACACAGCGGTCAGAATCTCCTCGGTCTCAAAGCCGCCGACAACGGCGGGCAGGCCGTATTCTTTGGGCAGAAAGCGGAAGGCCTCGGCACCGATGATCGTCGCCACATGGCCGGGGCAGAGAAAGCCGTTGATCTGAAAATCCGGCAGTGCGAGCAGGGCGCGCAGCGCGGGCTCGACGGTTTTCAGCATCGACCAGACCGTGAAGTTTTTCACGCCCCGTTCCCGCGCCGTCAGCACGGCGGCTGCGGTGCCGGGGGCTGTCGTCTCAAAACCGACACCCAGAAACACGACCTGCTTTTCCGGGTATTGCTCGGCAATGTCGATCGCGTCGATCGGCGAATAGACCATGCGCACGTCGGCACCGAGCGCGCGTCTGCGCTGCAGACTGTCGCCGGGACGGCTGCCGGGGACGCGGATCATGTCGCCATAGCTTGCCAGGATCAGATCCTTTTCCATGGCGAGTTCGAGCACCGCGTCGATGACCTCGGCCGGGGTGACACAGACCGGGCAGCCGGGGCCGCTGAGTAGTTCGACGCCCTCGGGCAGCAGCGAGCGGATGCCGGCTTTGGCGATCGACATCGTGTGCGTGCCGCAGACCTCCATGAGCTTGACGTGCATTTCCCCGAGGTCGCGGAGCTTTTCCAGCACCTCAGAGGGCATGCCGCACATTCTCCCAGGCCTCCAGATCTTCGAGCGCCTGCCGCTCGGAGAGCCGCTCGATGGCAAAACCGGCGTGGACGATCACATAATCGCCGAGCTGAGGCTTGTCGATAAAATCCACGCGCAGCTTGCGGCGCATGCCCATCGACTCGCCCACGGCCTCTTTGCCGTTGAGTTCAATGATTTTTAAAGGAATAGCCAGACACATAAGCGCGGTTTTGACCTCATTCTGTCATTGATTTTGCACTGCGCACGCTGTAAGGGCAAAAAGGGCGCAGTAATCCTATAATCCGACACCGATTATACCCGAACCGGGGCGAAAGTGCAAGGCATAATGTATTTTCGTCATTTGCACCAATTCACCGGAACGGCAACCATTATCCATGCCATTATTTGTTAATCCGCAACTGTTCAGTTATCGGACGGCATCGATCGCAAAAACGCAGAGCGAAGCTGCTCTGCGTTTTTGCATTACTGCTTTTCGTCGGATACATACGCCTCGCCGATCATCAGCTGGCCGAGACTCAAGCCCTCGTCGTTGGTCGAGACGCGGCGATGGTGATAGACGCGGAAGCCCTCGCGCTCAAGGAGCGGCGGCAGCGCGTGCATCAATCGCATATTCTGAAAGCTGCCGCCGGAGAGGCAGACCGTCGTAATACCGCTGTGCGCACGCGCCCGGCGACACTGCTCGAGGGCGAGTGCGCAGAGCGTATTATGGAAGGCACCGGCGATCTCGCCGATCTCCACGCCGCGTGCAAGGTCGGCAGCCATCGCGCGCACCATCGGACGCCAGTCAAAGCGCAGCCCCTCAAAGGCAAGCGGATAGTTCCTATCCGTATCCTGCGCCGCGCGCTCGAGCAGCACGGCGCCCTGCCCCTCATAGCTTGCTTTTGTCTTGATACCGAGCATCGCGGCCACGCCGTCAAACAGGCGGCCCATGCCGGAAGATCTTGGGCAGTTGAGATTGGCAGAGAGTTGCCGTTCATATTGTGCGGCATTCGGGATCATGGAGGTATCGCAGTCGGACTCATGCATCAGCGCAAAGGCCACACGGTCGATCTCGTGAACGGCGAGGTCGCCGCCGATCAGAGGGATCAGCCGCAGCGAGCCGACGCGCTCGAAGCCTCGGTAATCCGCAAGCAGGCACTCGCCGCCCCAGCTGCTGCCGTCGTCGCCCCAGCCGGTGCCGTCCCAGGCAAGGCCGATCACCTTCTCATTGAGACCGTTGTCCGCCATGCAGGCGGCGATATGCGCGTGGTGGTGCTGCACACGGAGAAGCGGCAGTCCCCGCTCCTCGGCGTAGGCCGTCGAGAGATAGTCCGGGTGCCGATCGCAGACCAGCAGCTCTGGCTCGATGTCAAAAAGGCGCTCAAAGTGCGCGATCTGCGTGGTGTAGTGCTCGTAGGTCTCCATATTCTTCAGATCGCCAATGTGCTGGCTCGGGAAGGCGTAGCCGGGCTTGGAGAGGCAAAAGCTCGCCTTCTGCTCGGCCCCGCAGGCCAGAATTTTGTGTTGTACCTCGCTCATCTGCACCGGAAACGGCACATAGCCGCGGCTGCGGCGGGCAAAATACTCCTTCCCGTCGAGCACCCAGCAGAGCGAATCATCGCAGCGCGTCTGAATATCGCGGTTGTGCAGCAGATAGCCCTCGGCGATGCCGCGCAGCTTGTCTGTCGCCTCGTCATTCTGATACATGATCGGCGTGTCGGAGAGGTTCGCGCTTGTCATCACGAGCGCGTCGAAATCGTCGCCGAAGAGCAGCACATGCAGCGGCGTATACGGCAGCATCACGCCGACAAAGCCGTTTTCACTGAGGTGCTCAAGCCCCTCGCGCCGCTTGCGCAGCAGCACAATGGGCTTGCGGTGGCCGTTGAGGATCTTCTCCTCGGCCGGTGAGACGAAGCAGAGCTGCCGCGCCGCCTCCACGTCCCGGCACATGATGGCAAAGGGCTTTTCGTCGCGCTGCTTATTGTGCCGCAGCCGTGTCACGATCGAGGGATCATCGCAGCGGCAGGCCAGGTGCATCCCGCCGAGGCCCTTGACCGCGATGATCTTCCCTTCACGGATGGCTGCGCGGGCCAGGGCGATCGCGTCGCCCTGCTGCCGGGCGCCGTTCGCGTCCAGATAATAGACATGCGGCCCGCAGACCGGGCAGCAGTCGGGCTGGGCGTGGTAGCGGCGATCCTCGATATCGTGGTATTCCCGGTCGCAGTCGGGGCACATCGGGAACTTACCCATGCTCGTGAGCGGCCGGTCGTAGGGCACGTCTTTGATAATCGTAAAGCGCGGTCCGCAGTTGGTGCAGTTGATGAAGGGATAGCGATAGCGTCGGTCACTCGGGCTCAGCAGTTCGCGGCGGCAGTCGTCGCACAGGGCGATATCTGGCGAGATCAGCGTATTGCGCACGCTCTCAGTCCGGCTCTGCAGGATGCGAAAATCCGTGAAGTGCCGCAGCTCGTCGAAATACTCGGCCTCGATGTGCTCGATCACTGCCAGCACCGGCGCGCGGTCGGGCAGTTCCGCGACAAATCGCTCGAGCGTCTCCCGCTCGCCCTCCAGTTCCAGTTCGACGCCGGAGGATGTATTTTTGATCGTGCCGGTGAGCGCGGAATCTCTGACCTGCTTATGGATGAAGGGCCGGAAGCCCACGCCCTGCACAATGCCGTGGATATGGATCAATGCTCGTACCAAGAAAACTGCACCTCGCTGTCGTCGCCCATGGGGTAATAAAAAATTCGACACATTATACCCCACGGGCGAGAAAAGCGCAAGAGCGACCTTATCCGATCAGACAGAGGAGCAGCCCGTACACAATGCTCGCGCCGACCCCATACACGATCACCGGGCCGGAGATGATAAACATTTTCGCGGCTGTGCCGGTGATCAAGCCCTCGGTTTTAAATTCGAGTGCCGGGGCGACGACGGAGTTGGCAAAGCCCGTGATCGGCACAAGCGTGCCGGCCCCGGCGTGCTTGGCCAGCTTATCGTAGAGTCCCAGCGCCGTCGCCGTGGCGCCGAGCGCCACCAGCGTGATCGATTCCCAGGCCGCAGCACTCTCCTCCTCGAGCCCGAGACTGAGGTACAATTGAAAAAGCAGCTGCCCCAGGCAGCAGATCGCGCCGCCGACCAGAAAGGCGCACAACATGTTTTTCCCTACCGGCGAGCGCGGCGCGTGCCGCTCGGCATACTGCCGATATTCTTCATTTGTCATATATCCCCCTCCTTTTTTCTGTTGTTATGATAGTATCTGCAGAAATAATGTTTTTCATGTGTCAAATTGACAGCACAATTTCCGTGTGATAAACTGAATGCATCAAAATCATATAACAACAACTCGGAGGTATCTTACCATGCGATCTGCACTAAACGCGCTGCTCCAATACGCGATTGACACCGGCCTGATTCAGCGTGAGGACCGCGTCTGCGCCTGCAACCGACTGCTGGAGATTTTCTCTCTCGACGAGATCCCGGCCGAGGATACGCCGCTTGCCGCCGACGCGCCGCTTGAGACGATCCTTGACGCGCTCTGCGACGCGGCTGTCGCGCGCGGCCTGATCGACGACAATATTACGGCGCGCGACCTCTTTGATACCAAGCTCATGGGCGCGCTGACGCCCTGGCCGCGCGAGGTGCAGGCGCATTTTCGCGCGCTGTATGCCGAGAGCAGTGAGCTCGCGACCGACTGGTACTATCGCTTCAGCCAGGACACGAACTACATCCAGGAAAAGCTCGTCTTCCTGCTCGGCGGGGCGCGGCAGGACATCTGCGTCGTCGGGGACGATGACCAGGGACTGTACCGATTCCGCGGGGCGACCATCCGCAACATCCTCGAATTCCCGCAAAAGTTCCCCCGCGGCGGATTCCTCATAGTAAATGCCGGTACGGTACTGCACGCCGCTGTCCGGTCCCTGTCTGTTCACTGCGAGCGGGTCGATGACATCAAAATAGTAGCCGAGCAGTGTCTTTGTCGGCAGGACCTTTGGGTCATAGACCACCTTCACGGTCTCCGCAAAGCCGACGCCCGCGCAGACAGTGTCGTAGTACGGCGGATTGTCTTCGGAAAACACGTATTCTTCCCAGACATCCTTCGCCCCTGAGGTGCCGGTCACGCCTGCGCCTTCTGCCAGATCAAGCCGGACGCTGGCCGGACCGTTCGCATAGCCAACCTCGGTGCTTTCCACACCGCGGAACTGATCAAAGTATTTCTGGACGCCCCAGAAGCATCCGCCAGCCAGATATAATGTCAGCATGCCAGGCTCCTTTCCGCACTGCACACCGCAGGTGCTTTCTTCTACTGCTATTATACCATGTGCGGGTTGCAATCAACGTGCCGCTTCCCATAAAATATAGGCGGTGCAAGATATGAAAACAAATGATCCGGGCTATGAGAACAATCCCGCATCCAGGGAATTATATGCGGAGCATGAGACTGCCGGGCTGACCGGCCGCCTTCTGCTCTGGTATGAAAAGAACCGGCGGATCCTCCCGTGGCGCGAGGACCCGACGCCTTACCATGTCTGGATTTCGGAGATCATGCTGCAGCAGACCCGTGTTGAGGCCGTGAAGGGGTACTATGCGCGTTTCCTGGAATCGCTCCCCGACATCGCCGCACTGGCTGCCGCGGACGAAGACACCTATCTGAAACTGTGGGAGGGGCTCGGCTACTACAGCCGTGTCCGCAACCTGCACAAGGCCGCCGTGGTCCTCATGGAGGACTATGGCGAGCAGATGCCCGCCAGCGCGGCCGATCTTAGAAAACTGCCGGGGATCGGCCCGTACACGGCGGCCGCGATCAGCTCCATCGCATTCGGCGAACCTGTCGCCGCCATCGACGGCAACCTGCTGCGCGTCTTTGCCAGACTCACCTGCTACGAAGACAGCATCTTGACACCGCAGGCGCGCAAAGACGCCGAGGCGTTTTTCGGGCCGCTGATCGAGCTCGCCAATGCCGAACATCTCGGCGATGATCTTGTCACTTTCGACACCTCTCCCGGCGCCTTCAACCAGGCCCTGATGGATCTCGGCGCGACGATCTGTCTGCCGAATGCGGCGCCGCTCTGCAACAAGTGCCCGCTCGCTGCTTTCTGCCGTGCCCACGCGGAAGGCCGGGAGACAGAACTTCCCAACCGTCCCGCCAAGGCGAAGCGCACCATCGAAGACATAACCGTTTTCCTGATCCGCTTTAAGGGCGGCATCCTGCTGCGCAAACGCCCGGACACCGGCCTGCTCGCCAGCCTGTACGAATTCCCGAACGTGCCCGGCCACCTCAAAAAAGCGGACGCCCTGCGCACCGTGGAAGAGATGGGATTCGGCCCGCTGCGCATCAAAAAACTCCCGCCGGCAAAGCACATCTTCACACACAAAGAATGGCACATGATCGCCTGGGAAGTGTTCGCCGACGAGTGGACGGCGTTCGACCGCACCGCACCGGAGCGGCGCACCGCGGAAGACCCAGCCCCCGTGCAAGGTGCTGCGGCGCCCGCCGACTCTGTATCGGCGCCCGCAGACACACAAAAAGAGGCCGCCGATGACGGCCGCCTCTTCATTGCCGATATCGATGCGATCCGCGACGTCTGGTCCGTCCCGTCCGCCTTCGCCGCCTACCGCGACTACCTGACCGGCCGCTGACGATCGTCCCCGCTGCCGGCATCCGCAACGTCTTCGATGATAGCTCCTTCCGGATCGAGCGCCGCGATGTTTTCCCGCAGATACGCAATGAATCTGCGCGCAGGCGGAGAGGCCTCTTCCAGATCCGGCACATAGATGCCTTCTTCTACATATTGCGGCGGGTCAAATGGCAGCGGCACCCCATTAAACACTTTGTTTTCCATGGCCAGTTCATTCGTGACAACGATCCCGAGGCCCTTCTCCATCAGCGCGTATGCCGTATCGGTCTCCACCGTGGAGTACCGGATATTTGCGTTGATATGAAACCGCTCGAGCAGGTCGAACACATCCGGATCCTCCCCGTAGGCAGGCATGATCAGATCCTCGCCCGACAGTTTGTAAGGCATGACCGACTCCCCGGCCGCCAGCGGATGCTCTCTTGGGATCACACACCACATCTCATCTCTCCGCAGAGGAATGAACTGGCAGTCTACGCCATCCTGATGACTGCAGATCACAAAGTCTGCCCCGCCGGAGGTCACCATCCGGATCAGGTCCTGCTGGACACCCTCCTGGATCCTGACCGAAACGTCCGGGTACAGTTTTTTGAAATCCCCCAGCAGCGTCGGCATGAATTTCATGGCGATACTCGAAAAAGAGCCGATCGTCACATCCCCCCACAGCAGATTACTGACTTTCGATGCCTGCCGCTCCAGACGACCGGCCGCATTGACCAGATCTTTGATAAACGGCAGGATCTGCTCTCCGGCGCGGGTCAGTTTGACCCCGCCGTGCGTGCGCGCGAACAGGGAGAAGCCCAGTTCCTTCTCCACCACATCCACCGTATAACTGATGCCCGCCGGGGTATACCCATTCTGTGCAGCTGCCGCCGAAAAACTGCCTGTCTGGGCGACCGCCAGTACGATCTTGCATTTTTCAGTATCCATCGTGCGCCCCCTTGCCAGGACTTCTGCCTTTACAGAACCTCTTTCAATACTGCCGCCAGCGCTTCAAGCGCTGTATCGGTCGTCGCCCAGGAGGTGCAAAACCTGATCACGGTGTGATCCGCATCATACGCCTCCCAGAAGCCGTAGCCGACCTTTTCGGCGAGCGGCTCCATTTTGCTGTTCTCGATGATGACGAACTGCTGGTTCGTCTTCGACTCCATATAGAATGCAAAGCCAGCATCCGCCAGAACCTGCTGCAGCCTGCCGGCCATGTCGATGGCATGCCTGCCGAGCCGCAGATACAGTTCGTCCGTAAATAGCGTATCGAACTGCAC
>ONNS01000008.1 GCA_900319275.1 uncultured Eubacteriales bacterium | reverse complement strand
CCTCAACTCTATGTGGTTTATTATACCCAGCAGCCCACGGTTGTCATGTTCGAGGAGAAGACCGTGGGAACCAGCGCTGTCATGAATACAGAGTTTACTTATAACCTGCTTGTGACGCAGACCACCACAACCACAACATCTGTGCAGACGCAGACGTGGGATGGTGAAAAGTGGGTCAATTCCGGCGATCCTGTCGTGACGGAGACGACGAGTACGCCGGCAACCATCTTTGATACTACCGCTTCTGGGAATCGGCCCTATATTCTTAAAAACGGCGAGGCCAATTCCTCCATCCTGTTCTACAGCTCTTCGGTGCAGATCGGCGAGCCTGTAAAAGTGGATGAAAACACCCAAACCGTGAGCACCACAACCACGGTGACCGCCCAGACTGCCGTGATCACACAGACATTAGTGGAAGCGTTTACAACGTCCATCAATGTGGACGGAAGTGCGTACACAGAAAGACAGAATGTATATACCTACACAGCAACCGGCTCCGGCGGCACCAAAAATGTCACTTTCACCAACACCCATAAATCTCTCCCTGTTGAGGTGCATGTGGCCATGGTGGAAGGTGATGGCGCGAGCAGCGGCATCGTCCAGCGGGATGGAACATACAGAAACACCACAGAAACAGCGTATAAGTTTAATCTTACGCTCGGCGAAAGCGTGAAACTGCTTGAAAAGCTCCCGGCAGTTGCTTATGAAACAACAGAAGGAGAAGGAGACGAAGCACATCAGGTTTCCCACGAAGGTTTATTCATAGGAGATACCGGTTCTTACGCATTTGGCTCCGTTGCTTGGGGTAATGGGACAGAAGACAACGCAATAACCGTCAACAATATGGGCGCTGTTTCCATCGCCTATGCGCAGATCAGCGACAATGTCTATGAGCTGGTGCTAAAGGACAGCGAAGGAAATACGATCAGCGAGTTGGGTAGTAATCAGCTATACTACCTCTATTATCCCATGCCCAAAATCCGTTATGTAAAAGAAGCTACGGATGGGACGCTGACGGACATTACGGGCTGCCTTATCAATCAGACCACGGGTAACATTGAGGCAAGCGAATCCGTAACTTACGGTCATCAAACGCTTACCATGAATGGAAAGACTGTGACACAAAACCAGAGCTTTGAGATTCCTCTCTCCGGTTTTGTCATCAGCCAGGACGGAAACAACTTCCGCATGCCTCCCGTACTTGATGACGGTTTGTATGAACGGTATTTGGGTTATGTGAAGATCGGTGCAGGCAGCGGAACAGCGTCGAACAGTTCCAACCTGGACGTAAGCACTGGTCTAAACATGCAACTCAAGGTGCAGAACAATACGCTTCAGTACAGCTTTGACGGGAGTACATGGAAAGACCTTCCGCTTTCCGGGACACCTACAGTTTATGCGATTTATTCTGAGCGAGGTTATGACCTCCAGATAAGTAAAACGGTAGATATGTCTCAGAGCGGCGAGGATCCGCTTTTCAGTGGTGCCAGCTTTACCGTTATCATCAGTTCGACGGGAATCACGAAGAGCAGCTATGACGCCGAAGGCACCGATAGCGCAACTGTTACTGCCACACCGGCTGAAGGCACTACGCCGGGTACTATAACGCTGACTGTTGTAGATGGCACGAGAGTAAGAATCAAGGGTCTGGGCCGCGGCGAATACACCATCACAGAGAGTGGAAATGAGAACTATACGCTCACAGCGAGAACTGGTTCGATCATTGGAAGTACGACGACCCCGATGGCGGTAACGGGCAATACAACGGTCTCCTTCACTCTGGATGCAGAAAAGAAAGTAGATCTGACCAACAGCCCCAAGGCAATCTGCAAGATCGACGACCATTATTTCTATACCCTGCGAAGCATGGTCGACTATGTGGATGAGAATATTGCTACAAAGACGGCAACAGCAGAAATGCTGACGGACTATCTCATGCCTTTGGCGGATACCGTAGAGATTCCGAGTGATTTCAATATTACGTTGACTACGATAGAGGATCCGGATGTTATGGATCACCCTGCCGTTATCAGCAGAACGGCTGATTTGGCGGCGGTACCGCTATTTTCCAGCGCTGGAAATCTTACGTTCACAAACCTGACGCTGGAGGGTAGCTCCATTGAAGCTACAGCCCCGATGATTCGGAGTGCCGGTAACTTGGTGATAGGCTCCGGCGCGATAATCCAGAACTGTGTGGGCGGCGGCGCGATTAACGCCACGGCCGGGAATATCAACGTCAGCGGTACGATCCAAAACTGCAGCGCGGCGGAGGGCGGCGCGATCTATCACAGCGGAAACAGCACCATAACTCTGAGCGGAACCGGCGCGATTCAGAACAACACCGCGACCTCCGGCAACGGCGGCGCGATCTGGCTCGCCGGCGGTATGGTTACGGTTTCTGGAACGGCCACGATTACTGGCAACAAGGCGGAGTCCGGCAACGGAGGTGCCATTTTTGCGAACAATGTCGTCGAGATCGAGATCTACCAGGGCGGCGCTATTAAGACCAACACAGCGAAGGAAGGCGGCGCGATCTACGCCAATGCGACCGCTACGATCAGTATTTCCGAAACGGAGGGTGTTACGGTAAAACCCGCCTTAACGGGCAATATGGCGACCACGGGCAACGGCGGTGCGATCTATGTGAATGGTGGCTCCGTCAGCGTTTCCGGCGGTAGTATGTCTGGAAATAAAGCAGAAAACGGTCAGGGCGGTGCAGTCTGTTCAAATAACGCTTCCATAACGGTATCTGAAACGGCGGAAGTAAAAAACAATACAGCAAAAGAGGGCGGCGCGGTCTATACCGTCTCCGGCCCAGCCACGATCTCTGGAGGCTCGGTCGATAACAATACAGCTTCCACAGGCGGTGGCGGTGCGATCTATGCGGGCAGCGGCAATGTGACGGTGTCCGGCGGAAGCATGACCCAGAACAATGCAACAGCCGGTAGCGGTGGTGCGATCTATGCGGGCAGCGGCAATGTAACAGTAACCGGCGGCAGCCTGTCAAATAATACGGCTAATACCGACGGCGGCGCTGTGTTTGCCGGAAGCGGCAGTATCACGGTGTCTGCTTCCAACAGTGGAACGGCTCCGACGATTCAAGGCAACAAAGCGGAGTCCGGCAAGGGCGGCGCGCTGTATACCAATTCCGGCGCGGTCTCGATCACGGGAACTGCGCTGACCCAAAATGCTGCTGGCACTGACGGCGGCGCGGTGTATGCCGGTTCCGGTGCTGTGACGCTCACAAACAGCACCTTTGGCGGAGATACAACATCTGATGGCAATACCGCAGACGGAAACGGCGGTGCGGTATACGCAGGCAGCGGCAATGTGACGGTATCTGGCGGCAGCATGAAGAACAACAAATCGACTAATGGAAACGGCGGTGCTCTCTATGCTGGAAGCGGTACAGTAATCATTTCCGGGTATACGGCAAACGATGTTACAGTGTATACTCAGTTTACCGACAACAGCGCGGCGGCTGGCAAAGGCGGCGCGGTCTACCTGGACAGCGGCTCCCTCACCCTGACGACGGTCACCGCTACCCGCAACAGCGCGATCAACGGCGCGGCGATCTTTACGAATACCGGCAGAGCCAATTTCAGTGCGGGTTCCTATACGGGCAACGTCCCCTCCGAGGGCGGTGCGGTCGGCGTGGGCAGCAAAGACGCGCGGCTGGTCTTTACCGGCGATGTGCAGATCAAGGACAACAGGCTGGGAACCGCTGACGACGCGCCGAAGAGCAATGTGTATCTGGATCAGGACGATGACGCGGTGATCAATATTGATACGCTGGGCGGCAGCGCGGAAATCGGCATCTATGTCCCGGATGCGGTAGTGCCGACCCGCAGCGTCCCCGGCGCGAGATTCGCTGTCTATACCAGCAACAGCAATGTAGCCAAAATTACCAACGACCGCTATACGTCCCTGACGGTTCAGAGCGACACTGCGGCGAAAAAGCTCTATTGGGGCAACGGCGTCAGGATCGAAGTCATGTATCGGGCGAGCAATTCAAGTGGACTTCCGAACGGCACATCCGAAGCCAGAGGGACAACTGTCAAGGACATCGGCACATACTATCCGACGATCAACAGCGAAGGAGAAGTGGCGCTGTCCGAACTGGCCGCTGACGTTTACACGAAGTATACGGATGTCAGCAACTGGTTCAAAAACAATAAACACCCCAATGCCGCTTTTGGTGGCGCGTTTTACTTCAACGCACCCGATTACGGCTATGACATTACAACACTCATCTGGAATACGACAGCTGAAAAGTGGCAGGTCAGGACGCGCAGTGGTCAGACATATGACCTTCCCGGGCAAATCTATGTCATTTACTCTGAGCCCGCCTACATCTCTATCGAGAACAACACCGAGGAGAAGCTGACGGTCAGCGATCTCAAAATGACGGTGAACGGCAGTCCCATCAGCGTGATCAACAGCGGCACGTCGGCCGGCTACGGCATGGTTTTCGCTAAGAATGGCGCGATCCGTACCGCGCTGCTGCCGATCACAGCGTCTGACCTGACGCTGGCGGCCGGACAGTCTGTCAGTCTGCTGATCCCCGGTGGTCAGAACATGGCCTACACTCTGGACGGCAGCTTTGAGACAACGACGGGCGGGAGTGTCCGGCTCCGCAGGGGAGCAGAGACCAGTCTCAGCGAGGAGACGGTAACGGTCTCTGCCACAGACGGAACATTTGAACAGCTCACGGGCACGACGCTGAACGCTGCGGGAACTTATAACATCATCTTCGGCAGCAATAAGATCATCTGCAAGGTCATGGACGCAGAAGACAACGAACATCCCTACAGCAAGATCAGCGATGCCATTGCGGATATCGTTGCCACCGCAGGGGCAAACCGGCCCTACACGCTGGCAACGGCAAAGACGGCCACCATTGAGATGGTGACGGACTATCTGCTGACGGCCTCCGACGATGTGAACATCCCGAAGGGCTACGATATTACGCTGACCACGGCGGCGAAGGAAGGAGCGACCTATTGCTATAATGGCTCCGGTGACCGTGCAACCATCAGCCGCGATACGCTGAATACGGATTCCATGATTAAAGGTTGGAATGCGTTGGAGAACAACAAGGTTGTGACGACGCTAAGGCTGAATAACATTATCTTTGACGGAAAGAGCGTCCGCGGTTCCAGTGACGGAGGCGCCGTGGCAACACAATATACGAATGTTTATATCGATACGGTCGATTTCAAGAACGTATACGCCAGCAACGGCGGCGCACTTCTGGTGATGTTCAATTTTGACAAACGTCCGGATCATACCAAAGATGCACAGAATACATTACCTGGCACGGTTCTTGAGGTCAAGGATTCCGACTTTATCGGCTGCACGTCCACGACGACGGTGAAATCCAACCGACTGGGCGGAGGCGCGATTGTCACCAATGCCGAGACTATGACGCTGGAAGATTGTGATTTCACTAGCTGTACCGCAGTCGACCAGGCGGGCGCGGTGTTCCACCGCGTAGATAAGGATAACCGTTCTTGGACAAATGTCACCGGTTGTACGTTTACAAATTGCTCGGCCAACGCGGCGGGCGGCCTGGAGATTGACTCCAAGACCATCAACGTTACCAACTGCAGGTTTGAACACTGTGTCGCAAAAGAACGTAACGGCGGCGGATTCAATGTTTATGCGCTGAATGCCGCTACACCGACGGCTGACTGCTGGGTTACGGTTTCGGACTGCACCTTTAACGATTGTCAGCTGACTACAACAAATACCAGTAACGGCAACGGCGGTGGTTTCCGCTGCAACGCAGTCTACACCAAGGTGATCAACAGCACATTTACGAACAACCTGGCTCTTTATGGTGGCGGCTTCTGTATCTCCAACGGAAACGCGAAGAAGGGCGAGGTCTATGGTTGTACCTTTGAACGGAACACGGCCAACCAGGGCGGCGGCATCTACGGAAAACCGAAGGAGCTTATCATCGGAGACGGATACTATTACCTTGATAGTAACCAAAAAGCCGTTTCCGTGCTGTTTGAAGACGGCAGTTACAAGGATCTGTCCGAGAACACCATTTCCGACGATGCCATCCTCGGAAGCATCCAGTCCCGCCATACGGAGATCAAAAATTGCACGTCAAATAATGAAGGCGGCGGCATTTACCATGATAAAAATGCGGACAACACTTCGCTGACGATCACAAATGCCACGATCTCTGGCAATCAGACGAAAAATAGCGCAAAGAACGGCGGCGGCGTCTTTACCAACTGCCGAACGGTAACGATCAATGGTGCAATGATCACCGACAATATCTGCACCAGCAAGGGTGGCGGTTTGTATGCTTACAGCTATAAGTCGCTGACTATCGCGGATTCCAGTATTTCCAGAAACATCGCCTCCAGCGATGGCGGCGGCGTGTGGTTCGACGCAGATAATGATACCAATCGCGCAAAGCAGGTTCTGACCATCAATGGCAGTTCTATCGACGGAAATACCTCCGGCGCCAGCGGCGGTGGTATCTATACCCTCGCCAAGACCGTGAATGTCGGGGCCAGCGAGACAAAGACCGACTACAACGGTAAAGCGATCCGCTCCTCTGTATCCAACAACATAGCCAAGACCAACGGCGGCGGTATCTATCAGAGCCGGAATGTGGATGGCTCCAAGCTTGACGTAAGCTGCGCCAATGTGAACGGTAATACTGTTACCGGCGGAGCGGGCGGCGGCATCTATGCTGGCGTACGGACACTTGAGATCACATCGGCAGAGATTTCCAAAAACTCGGCAACCGGTGACGGCGGCGGCATTTGGTTCTATATTAATGATACCGGTGCTTCTATGGCGCTGACTGTCGAGGGAAGTACTCTGGACAGCAACAACTCCGGCGGCAACGGCGGCAGCGTCTACACCATAGCTAAGACGGTGGAGGTCAAAGCGCAAACAGAAGGCAGCGCAGTTACAAAATCCGAGATTTCCGGCAGCACAGCGGCTAAGAACGGTGGAGGAATATACCAAAACTTGGATGTTGAAGGCTCCATGCTCACGATCTCAGGCGCGATCATCAGAAATAATACTGCCAATGGCACAGGGAATAATGAGATTGGCGGCGGTGGTGTTTATGCCAATGTCCGGAACATGATCCTTACCAATTCGGAAGTCAGTGGGAATACCGCAAAAAAACACGGCGGTGGCATTTACAAGAATATTGAAGGCAATGACTACCATCTGATCGTTGACAATTCTAAAACCAGGGCGGCGGCATCTATGACCAATCCCAGCTGACCCTGCGCAATGGCACCGAGATCACCGGCAACCGCCTGACCAACAATACCGCAGCAAACTGCGCCGGTGTGTATTTGGTCGATGAAAGAACACTGTTTGTTGGCCCTGAGAATGCGGCGGAAGGTGATAGCGATACCATCATTGTCCACAACAACACCACGGTCAACGGTACGCTCTCCGATCTGCGCCTGTGGTGGAACAGCAGCACAAAGGAAAACAATGCCAACAGCGTCTATGTCTTTTGCAACCTGAGTGATGATAGCGAAATCCGTGTCGTGAACGCGGCGAAGGCGGGTACAAAGTTCGGCGAAGCAAAGTATGCATTAACGAATGGATTCTCCGATGATAAACCTGTCTTCAAGGCGGACAGCAGCACGCTCTACGGCATTACAGACCGAACAGACCCAACCAACAGAACGATCATTTGGGCCGGACCGCCCATCGCAAAGCTCACGGATGGAATCGGCAGACTCCTGTATATTAAGTATTATGAAGGAACTGCTACATATCCGGCCATCTTTGACCGACTGGATACCGGCGTCGATAATGAGGGAAGTATAGCCAGCCCGTTCAGTCTGCTCCGTATGGAGGATCTGAAGCTGTACTACAAGGATGGTACTGAGTACAAAGGGACGGATTTCTGCATCAAGATGCTGGTGGAGCACTATGAAACCCCCGCTGATATGACGCTTCCGTACGTAGAGGGAAGAAAGGTAACCTTTACCACGGCGGAAAAAAGCTTCCCAAGCGATTGGCCCTATACCGAGGCTGATCTGGATACGTATCACTTTGAAGGCAGAGCCGGCGGACGCGCAACGGTGATTCGCGGTTCTGGAGTGGGAAACAACAGCCTGTTGAACGTACAAGGCAACCTTACCCTTACGAACATCTGCATCGACGGCGGAACAGAGAACGGTGTTACCGTATCGGATGAGACACGGTGTATGTACATCAATAATGCGGACTGTACTGTTACGCTCGGAGAAAATGCCGTGCTGCAAAACGGGAAGGTCAAAAGCGGCAAGAACGGCGGCGGCGTCCTCCTCAACGAAGGCACATTGAACATTGAGGGCGGCGTCATACGAAACTGCGCGGCTGGCGACGGCGGCGGCGTTTATGTGGGCAGTAATAGTACAGTAGGTACATTAACGCTTACAGCCGGCAGCATCTACCAGTGCTCAGCCAGCACCGGCGGCGGCGTGCGTACTAAGAACGGCACCTTTAAGATGACCGGTGGAACGATCCAGGGCTGCTCGTCAACGAGTACGAGTAGTGGTGGCGGCGGTGTATGTATAGCTGGTGGCCAAAGCATGTACATGTCCGGCGGCTCCATCATCAACAACAGCGCCCAAAAAACCGGTGGTGGTATCATGGTATACAGCAATGCCTCCCGCCTCTACTTCTCCGGCAAGGTCAATATCTCCGGCAATACCAGCGAGGCCAGTAAGGCGACGAACAAAGCCTGCAACGTGGAACTGAATCAAGATTTTAACGGGGTAATCAATACCACTGGTGATGGGCTGTATCCGGGCGCCTATATCGGTGTGTATGTGCCGGATGGAACAACATTATATGACAAGCATGGTGTGGAGCGTAAACCGTTTGGTAACTTTAAGAATCAGAACAGCCAAACCAACACCACCAACTTTTACAGCTTCGTGAATGATCGAAACGGCCTGAAGGGCGGTATCATCGAAAAAACAGATCCCAACTATGTGAAGACAGGGGAGTATGCAGACTGTTGCATCTATTGGATCAAGATATTCTCGCTCGAAGTAACCAAGGAGGTTGTATCCGGCGCATCCACAACGGTCGACCCGGATGAAATGTTCCTCTTCAAGGTCAATGTCCGGGGAAACGCGACAGTGGCGGGGCAATTGAATGCCGCCCAGATTGACAGTAGAACCGGCGATTATGGTGAGATGCAGTTCACCAGCAATGAATCGGAAACTACGACGGCGGTATTTGGCCTGGTTGATGGTCAGACTATTTCGGGCGTGAATCTGTCAGAAGGCCTGACCTATGAGGTGACAGAGTATCTGACGGTTGATCAGGCCAAACGCTACGCTGCGATGCCTATGAATGGGGCTGGTACGACAACCGAATCTCTGGAGTATAACGGCGTAACCTATCAGGTCATCAGGGTCAGTACTTTCGCAAGCACCATCGGCGAAAACAAGACCAGGACGGATGTGGATCCTTACACCTCAGCGCTGACATTCAGCAACCTGATGCCGGTCTGCAAGATTACGGATATGAGTGGAAATCTCTTGTATCGGAGGTGTGACTGGGATAAGGTGACCAACAAGACGGGCGAAGGACAAGACGGTGGCAATAGCACAAATCAGCCGTATTACTACGCTCCTGCAGTCTATACAGAGCTCGCGGGTAACGATGGTGCATTTAAGGCGCTGGAGGGAACTCTCTACAGATCGAATGGCAGTAATCCAACAAGTTATTCCGTAAGCAATGGCGTTCAGATTCAGATGCTGATAGGTGATTACAGACTGAACGAAACCATCACAGCAAACACAGGTAAGGTCACTTTGACCACAGCATCTTCCGGAGACACGCTGTTCCCCAAGCAGGATGCGGGAACCACGTCCACCATACGCCGCGCGTTTGCGAATGCGTCCATGTTTGATGTGAGCGGCGATCTGACATTTGCGACAATCATCCTCGAAGGTGCGAAGAGCGCCTACACGGTCGCGGCCAATGGCGGAATTGCCAATGTTAAGAATGGCGGAAAGCTGACCATCCAGGGCGGAGCAATGCTGCAGAACGCCAAAACCGCTGAGAACTACAGTGGCGGTGCGGTATATGTCGCGGCGCGCGGTTCCGTCACGATGACCGGCGGTACAGTCAACCACAATGAGTCGGACGGCAATGGCGCCGGCATCTATCTGGCACAGGACAGCATGCTCTATCTCTCGGGGAATCCGAACTTCGGCGGGAACGGTCTGGACGTCGGCGGCAACATCACCACGACCAACGGCAACTTCAAAACCGAAAATCTGGTGGCACAGCTGAATGGTGGAAAGAGCTACACACGTGCCCGTCAGGACATTTACATCGCCGGATACGCCGGCGCAGAGGAATCCAAGAATGCGGCGTCTCTGTTCGTCAATGGCGACATCACATCCGGTGCCGGAACCATTTGGGTCTGGGCCGAGGATTCCCCGCATTATAAGACACTGCAGCAGTTTGCTGTAGTGAAGGGCACAGTGAGTGAGACAAGCTGCAACGCCTTCCGCAACGCCCGCGACGACAAACTGACAGAGAACGATACTGGCGAATACCTGTACGGCACTTTGGAAGGGGAAGCTTCCGGCTATATCTACTGGTCCGGGATCGCCGGATCCAGCAAGGTCGTTCTGAGAAAGGTCGATACGGATTACAATCCGCTCAGCGACAAGAAGTTCTATGTCTACAAGGGCACGAACGGAGCGCCGTACACACCGAAGGGCGGAACACAGATGAGCAATCTTACCTCTGGCCCGACCGGCGTTTTCTGGGTCGGCGAGCTGCCGTACGGCTGGTATATCATCGAAGAGCAGGTTCCGCATATCTACTTCTACCTGGTCGTTACGGCCAACGGCGTATTTGAAGGCCCGGGCCAGCCCGGCAGGTATCTAACTCTGGATGAAGCCCGGACTGCTGCGAGAGATGAGTACATTCTCAGAAAGTAACCAGGCAAACCCATAAAAGCCCTGCCCCAATCATAACGGGGCAGGGCTTATTCTATAAGAACAGCCGGGGAAGCCGACAGGCTCCCCGGCGTGTTTTGGCTCTCTACAGGTAGAGTTTACTATTGTAAGCTTTTGCAGTAACTATCAGAGTACGGTATCATTTCGTAATACCGCGATAGGCCTTTTTCACGGCCTCGTAGCTCTCCAGATTCCCGATGTCATAGCGGCTGCCCGGCATCTCCATGCTGTGCATCACGCTGTGGCGGCACATCCACGCCACCAGACTGCCCGGCGCGTCTACGCCGCAGCCGTCGGCGATCGCCTCGGGGATGCGCCTGGCGTCTTCCTTCTTGTAGAAATAGAAGGGGGGCGTACACCAGTGCGATCTGGGCTGCGCGGGCTTTTCCTCCAGCGACAGCAGCCGCTCGCCCTCGCCGAGCTCCGCCACGCCGCTCTTCGTCAGGCGTTTTTCGTCGGCCTCGTAATAGCGCATCGTGCACGAGCTGTCCTTTTCAAGCGCATAGTCGATAAAGTGCTTCAGGCTGAAATCCAGCACGTTGTCCCCGGCGATGATCAGCAGATCGTCGTCCAGTCCGACCTGCTCAATGGCAAATTGGATGTCGCGCACGGCGCCGAGACGGGTCTCGTTGGTGCTGGTGCCATCGTCCACCACGGTGATCGGCAGGCGGCTGGCCTCCGCCCAGTGCCGGAAATGATCGGCAAACTTGTGGTTCGAGATCACATAATAGCCGTCGACGGCCCCGCTCGTGTCGATATCGTCCAGCAGCCAGTCGAGAATGGTTTTCTCCCCGACCTTCAACAGCGGCTTCGGGAAGTTTTCCGTCAGCGGATAGAGCCGCGTCGCATAGCCCGCGGCGAGAATCAGACATTTCATGCCCCGTACCCCCCTCATATCTGATTGGCGATGCCGTCCGCGCTCTGGCACAGATGGAAGCTGTATTTCCCGCGCATGACCGGATAGGCGTCGAGATACTTCCTCTCCACCTGCTCGGCGATGGTTTCAGCCTTGGCCGGATCGATCAGCGCCATGCAGCAGCCCTTGAAGCCCGCGCCGCTGAATCGGCCGCCGTAGATGCCGTCGGTCTCGGTCATGATTTCATACAGCTTGATCTGCTCCGGCGCGCCGGATTCCCAGTTGTGGATGCTGCTCCAGCCCGAGGCAAACGAGAGACGGCCGTATTCCTCGATATCGCCGCGCCGCCAGGCCTCGGCCCCGGCCTCGACGCGCTGAAACTCGGTGTACCAGTGCTCGCAGCGGCGCGCCCACTGTTCGGGCAGCCTGTTCTTGTAGGTCTGGTAGATCTCCCAGCTGACATCCCGGGCGTTGGCCTGGTTGAACTTGCCGTACTCCATACCGGCAAAGGCCTGCAGCGCATACACGCCCGCGCGCAGCTCGTCCACGCGCATGTTGTACTTGCTGCCCGCCAGCGTGTGCTCCAGCCCCGAGAAAAAGATAGCGATCTGATAGGGCTTCATGCCCGGATGGGCCGGGATCAGCTCGTAGTGGTTGTCCCGGCAGTCGAGATACAGCAGATGATCCCGCCTGGACAGCACCTCGCAGCTTTGATCCAGCGTGCCGACATTCACACCGACGTAGTTCTTCTCCGCATCAAAGGCAATATCGATCAGCTCCTGCGGCGTCAGCGTAATGTGGTTTACCTTGCACAGCGCATCCAGAAACGCGAGGATCACCGCCGCCGAGGACGACAGCCCGCCGATCGGCAGCGAGCCTTCGATCACGCCGCACAGACCGACGGTGAGGGGATGCTCCTTGGCCAGGGCCCAGGTCGCGCCGCGCAGATAATCGGCCCAGTCGCCGGTCTTTTCGCCGATCTCGCGGATGTGCCACTGGGCGCGCTTGGGGAACTGCAGGCTTGTCATCTCAATGACGCCGTTCTGCTTGGTGTTGTAGGCAATGTGGATGCCCTTGTCGATCGCAAAGCCGGTGATCTTGCCCAGATTGTGATCGGAGTGCGCGCCGATCGGGCAGATGCGATAGGGGGAGAAGCTCAGCCCGGACGGGGCGCGGTTATAAATGTTAAAAAAAGATTCTTCACAAAGCATGGCAGTTTCTCCTTATACTGGTATCTGATAGAAAGGTCGGAAATGATTTCCGAGACAGAATTGTGCCAGGTGAGGCGAAGCCCGCAGAGCATAATGGACATATATGGTCAAGGGCTTCAACGATGCATGGCGCAATTCTGGCCGGAAAGAATCCGAGATTTCTATTAGATATCAGTATTAGTCGCGGCGGAACAGGTCGCGGGTGTAGACCTTGTCCTCTACGTCGTTCAACACCGGGTCATAGCGGTTGGCGATGATGCAGCCGCACATTTTTTTGAAGGCGTTCAGGTCGTTGACAACCTTGCTGCCAAAGAAGGTGGAGCCGTTTTCCAGTGTCGGCTCGTAGATCACGACGGTCGCGCCTTTGGCCTTGATGCGTTTCATCACGCCCTGGATCGAGGACTGACGGAAGTTGTCGCTGTTGGACTTCATGGTCAGGCGGTAGACGCCCACCACGGTATCTTTCTGCTGGCTTTCCTTGGAAGCCGAGTAGGCCTCGCTGTTGCCGTAGGTCCCGGCGATCTCCAGCACACGGTCGGCGATGAAATCCTTGCGGGTGCGGTTGGATTCGACAATGGCCTGGATCAGATTCTCCGGCACATCGCGGTAGTTGGCCAGCAGCTGCTTGGTGTCCTTCGGCAGGCAGTAGCCGCCGTAACCGAAGGAGGGATTATTATAGTAGTCGCCCACACGCGGGTCCAGACAGACGCCCTTGATGATCTCGGCGGTGCTGAGCTCCTTGATCTCAGCGTAGGTGTCCAGCTCGTTGAAAAAGCTGACGCGAAGGGCGAGATAGGTATTGACAAAGAGCTTGGTGGCCTCCGCCTCGGTAAAGCCCATAAACAGCGTCGCAACCGGGTTCTTCAGCGCGGCCTGCTGCAGCATGGCGGCAAAGACGTGCGCGGCCTCTTCGGTCCCCTTGTCACAGCCGACGATGATGCGGCTGGGGTAGAGATTGTCATAAAGCGCCTTGGACTCGCGCAGAAATTCCGGGCTGAACAGGATGTTGTCCATGCCAAAAATCTCCCGGACGTGCCGGGTGTAGCCGACGGGAATGGTGGACTTGATCACAACGGTGGGCTTGGTTTCGTGCTCGGCGGTGCAGTCCTTAATAAGCTGCAGCACCGTCTCCACGGCCGAGCAGTCGAAGTAATTGGTCTTGGAATCGTAATTCGTGGGAACGGCCAGAATGATGAAATCCGCATTGGCGTAGGCAGCGGCGCCGTCGGTGGTGGCGGTCAGCTGCAAGCTGCGCTTTCCGGCTTTGGCCTCAGCCAGATACTTTTCGATGTAATCGTCCTGAATGGGGGACTGGTAGTGATTGATCAGCTCGGCCTTTTCGGGCTTTGTGCACACAGCAGTGACCTCGTGGTGCTGCGAGAGCAGAACCGCCAGCGACAGTCCGACGTATCCCACACCGGCTACGGCGACTTTGTAGCTCTTTTCCACGCGGACAGGATCGCCGGTCTGCTCGACAAACAGTTCGGTCAGGTCGAAATTGAGCGCGGCGGAGAGCGCTTCAAGCTGTGGGATGGACGGCGTATAGCTCCCGGTCTCGAGATTCGAGAGAATGGAGCGGCTCATACCTGTGCGTCTGGCGAGCTCAGCCTGGGTGAGCTTCAAAGCCTTTCGCCGGGAGACCACAGTTTCCGACAGCAGCGAAAGGGATAAGGTGCGCATGAATGATTCCTCCTGAATATGCTTTCTGTCGCCTAAAACGACAAAAAGCAAAGATGTTTTTGTCAGACAGCGAAATCATACCCTATAATAATCCATTTGTCAACGTCGAATTCTTGAATAACGGCACGGAAGGCAACAAAAAGGCAGCGATTGCCTGCTGTGTCGTTTAAAACGACACAATATGCGACAGCAGGCCTGCCCGCGATATGCGCGGCCGCCCCGCGCCATGGAGAATTCACGTGGAATTTGAATAAAAGGATCAACATGGCGGGTAACTTGTGCTATAATACATAATCAACCGGGCAGCAAAGCGAATGGAAAAGGGAGGTATACCGTGAATATCCAGATATTCGGAAAGGCCAAATGCTTTGACACAAAGAAGGCCGAGCGTTATTTCAAGGAGCGGCGGATCAAATACCAGTTTATTGATATTCTCCGTTACGGGATGAGCAGGGGAGAGCTCAACAGCGTAAAGAGCGCAGTCGGGCTCGAGGCGATGATCGATACGCAGGACGAGGACTATTCGCTGGTGCAGTACCTCGCCTCGAACGAGGCCAAGCTGGATAAGCTGTATGAAGATCCCTATCTGATCCGCACGCCTATCGTCCGCAACGGCAAACAGGCGACGGTGGGCTACTGTCCCGATGTATGGAAAACCTGGTCCTGATAACAGTCCTGATAAGCGCTTACGAAACACCTTGGGCAACACCGCACAGTCCGCCTGCGGCGTCTGCCGGAAAAATTGTGCCCTGATTTCGTCACTTTTTCTTGAAATACACAAAGTATTTCTGCGAAAAAGTGCCTTCATCAGAACTCAATTTTTCTCGCCATCCGCTCTTGCCGAATTATGCGGTGTTGCCCTTGAAAAAAGGCATAAAAAGCAGTATGATAAGATAACTGGTATAGCGTTATTCGTTCATACCGCTTTTCGTTCTGAAGAACATTTCAGGAGGTTCATTCGATGACCATTATTGTGACCGGCGGCGCCGGGTTTATTGGCTCCAATTTCATCTTTTATATGCTGGAAAAGCACCCCGAATATCGCATCGTCTGCCTGGATAAGCTGACCTATGCCGGCAATCTTTCCACGCTCGCGCCGATCATGGAAAAGCCCAACTTCCGTTTCTGTAAATTGGATATCTGCGACCGTGAGGCGGTATATAAGGTGTTTGAAGAAGAGCATCCGGACATCGTGGTGAACTTCGCGGCCGAGAGCCATGTGGACCGCAGCATTGAAAACCCGTCCATCTTCCTGCAGACCAATATCATCGGTACCTCGGTGCTGATGGACGCCTGCCGCAAGTATGGGATCACGCGCTATCATCAGGTCTCGACGGATGAGGTGTACGGCGATCTGCCGCTGGACCGGCCGGATCTGTTTTTCACCGAGGAGACGCCGATCCATACAAGCTCCCCGTATTCCAGCTCCAAGGCGTCGGCGGATCTGCTGGTGCTGGCTTACCACCGCACCTACGGCCTGCCGGTCAGCATTTCCCGCTGCTCGAACAACTACGGCCCGTACCATTTCCCGGAAAAGCTGATCCCGCTGATGATCATAAACGCGCTGCACGACAAGCCGCTGCCGGTCTACGGCGCGGGACTGAACGTGCGCGACTGGCTGTATGTCGAAGACCACTGCAAGGCGATCGATCTTGTGATCCATAACGGCCGGGTCGGTGAGGTCTACAACATCGGCGGCCACAACGAGATGCAGAATATCGAGATCGTCAAACTGATCTGCAGGGAGCTTGGCAAACCCGAGAGCCTGATCACCCATGTGGGGGATCGCAAAGGCCATGATCTGCGCTACGCGATCGATCCGACCAAGATCCACAATGAACTCGGCTGGCTGCCTGAGACAAAGTTTGCTGACGGCATCGAGCAGACCATTCAGTGGTACTTAAAGCACGAGGATTGGTGGCAGCCGATCATTACCGGCGAATACCAGAATTATTATGAACAGATGTACGGCAATCGGGGGAAAGCTTGATGAATGTATTTGTCACCGGTGTCAGCGGACAGCTTGGGCATGATGTGATGCTTGAACTTGGGCGCAGGGGCCACACGGCGTGGGGCACGGCCAGACATAAACCGGAAGATATCCCGACGGCGAGCGATGCCCTTGATACTGAAACCGCCGCCAGCGCGTTTCGCCTGCTCGAGTTGACGGATGAAGCCGCTGTAAAGGCGGAAATCGAGAAGCTCAGACCCGATGCGATCATCCATTGCGCGGCGTGGACGGCGGTCGACGCGGCGGAAGAGGAGGAAAACCGCGAGGCCGTATATGCGGCCAATGTGCTCTCTACGCGCTATCTGGCCGAGGCGGCCCGCGCGGTGGGGGCCAAAATGCTGTATCTGTCGACAGACTATGTCTTCGACGGACAGGGCGAGCGCCCCTGGCAGCCGGATGACAAATGCTTTGCGCCGCTGAACGTCTACGGTCAGAGCAAGCTGGAAGGTGAAGCGGCGGTTGCCGATACCCTGGAAAACTATTATATTGTGCGTATCGCCTGGGTTTTCGGCAAGAACGGCAGGAACTTTGTCAAGACGATGCTGAACGTCGGAAAGACGCACGACACGGTGCGGGTCGTCTGCGATCAGATCGGCACGCCGACCTATACGGCGGATCTGGCCAGACTGCTGGCAGACATGATCGAGACGGAACACTACGGCTATTATCACGCGACCAACGAGGGCGGCTTTATCTCCTGGTATGATTTTACCTGTGAGATTTACCGGCAGGCAGGTCTGAAGACAAAGGTGATCCCTGTAACGACGGCGGAATACGGGCTGAGCCGGGCAAAAAGACCGTTGAATTCACGCATGGACAAAAGTAAATTGGTTAAAATGGGCTTCCGGCCTCTTCCGGATTGGAAAGATGCACTGGCAAGATACTTGATGGAGATTGGAGAAACGTGCACATGGGACAGATAAAGGTTACATACGATGTTGACGGAATCGAAGGACTTTGCATGATCGAGCCTGCCGTGCATGGGGATTCCCGGGGCTATTTCATGGAGACCTTCAGCCAGAAGGATATGTATGAGGCAGGACTGTATATCACCTTCGTGCAGGACAACCAGAGCATGTCAACAAAGGGCGTGCTGCGCGGGCTCCACTTTCAGAAGCGTTTTCCGCAGACCAAGCTGGTGCGTGTGATCCGGGGAGCGGTTTATGACGTCGCTGTCGATCTGCGGAGAGATTCGCCGACCTACGGAAAATACTACGGGGAGATCCTGACGGCGGAGAATCATAAGCAGTTCCTGATCCCGCGCGGTTTTGCCCACGGCTTTCTGGTGCTGTCGGAGGATGCGGAATTCTGCTATAAATGTGACGACTTTTATCATCCGAACGATGAAGGCGGCATGGCCTGGAACGATCCGGAAATCGGCATCGTATGGCCGGAGGTGGTCGGCGACTATCACGGCACGGCCAGTGCTGACGGCTATACATTGAAGGATGGAACCCCGCTGATCTTAAGCGAGAAGGATCAGAAGTGGTCGGGGCTCAGAGACACTTTTACATTCTGAGGAGGCGGCGCATGAAAGGAATCATTCTGGCCGGCGGCAGCGGAACCAGGCTTTATCCGTTGACGAAGGTGACAAGCAAGCAGCTGCTGCCGATCTATGACAAGCCCATGATCTACTACCCGCTGAGCACGCTGATGCTTGCCGGGATCAAAGAGATTCTGATCATCAGCACCCCCGGCGATACGCCGCGGTTTGAGGCTTTGCTGGGGGATGGAAGTCAATTCGGCATATCGCTGTCCTACAAGGTCCAGCCCTCGCCGGACGGCCTTGCACAGGCATTTATCCTCGGCGAGGAATTCCTTGGCGGGGAAGCCGGCGCGATGGTTCTCGGTGACAATATATTCTACGGCAACGGCTTCAGGACGATCCTGCGTGCTGCCGTGAAGAATGCGGAAGAAGCCGGGAGAGCGACCGTGTTCGGCTACTATGTTCCCGACCCGGAGCGCTTTGGCGTCGTGGAATTCGATGATAACGGCAAGGTTTTGAGCATCGAAGAGAAACCCAAAGAGCCGAAGAGCAGCTATGCGGTGACCGGCCTGTATTTTTACCCTGCCGGGGTAAGCGCAAGGGCCAATCAGGTGAAACCGTCCGCGCGCGGAGAGCTGGAAATCACCACGCTCAACGAGATGTATCTGAAGGACGGCCTTCTGGATGTTCAGCTGCTGGGCCGCGGTTTTGCCTGGCTGGATACCGGCACAATGAGCAGCTTGCTGCAGGCGGCCAATTTCGTGGAAACGATTCAAAGCAGGCAGGGGATCGTGATTTCGGCCCCGGAAGAGATCGCCTATGTCAACGATTTCATTGATCGGGATAAACTGCGCGAGAGCGCAGAGGTGTACGGAAAATCTCCTTACGGAGCACATCTCAAGGCGGTGGCCGAGGGAAAAGTCAGATATTGAATCGACATCCGGCCGGTTTTCCGCCGTATGCATGCATATGTCACAGTGCAAAAAAGAGAACGCCTTCAAGTTCATCGACTTGAAGGCGTTCTCTATATTGGGACGAATCTATTACGATCAGATGACGCAGAGCAGAATGAAAGTAAGCAGCACAAAGGCCAGAGCAAACCACTTCGTGGCCTTGGCAAGCTTGGCGTCCCAGGTCTTGGCCTGTCCCTTGGACATAAAGGTCTCGGCACCGCCGGAGATGGCGCCCGACAGACCGGCGCTCTTGCCGCTCTGCATCAGGACGACGGCAGTGACAGCCAGACCGGAGAGCAGCTGAAGAATGATCAGGATGATGGTGAGTGCGTTCATGAAATCTATCCTTTCAACAATAATCTATATGTAGTGATAACAGCAAATGTGAGTATACCATAGTCATACGTTTGATGCAAGCGTTTTTTACAAAGCAGACAAAAAAATCAGTGCTTTTTCCGCTTCGCGGCCTCCAGTGCGTCCCTCTCCGAGCGCAGATGGCGGTGGAGCGTCAGCACGTCCCAGCTGACGTTGGTCGGCGTCAGCATGGCCTTGTATTCAATGCGGCGGAGACCTGCCTGTCGGAAAAAGTCCAGAAAGGCGTTCAGCTGCTGCGCGTCAAAGCCGACCATGACAGCCATCTCGTCTGAAAACGCGGCGCCGAAATGACAGCCGCTGTCCGTATAACCCGGCAGCTGCAGCAGATAGCCGAGCTTCTGCCGGTATTCGACGCTCTGCACATGCCGCACTCCAATTTGCCGTTCCGTAAGGTAGGCTTCGATCGCCTTCGTCCTCTCGTCCGCAGGCAGATTGAACAGCAAAACCTGCGGTGCATCGGTCATTTCCATCAGAGCATCCCTCCTAATTCCTTCGCCCACAGCTCGATCAGCCTCTCGAGCGAAAAGGCCGCATTGGCCGGGCTTGTCGAGGGCAGCTTGACAGCCTCGATCCCCAGAAGGGGCTGCGTGTATTTCCGGTACATCTCGAAGGCCTTGCCGCCGTTGACGTAGATCGAATGCCCGATCCGGGAGCACTCCAGCAGCGGACGGAGATCGGCGCTCTGCACATCGGCGATCGTGCTGTCGGCCGCGCCGATGATGGAGCAGCTTTCGATCACGTCATAGAGGGCAATCTGCTTTTTCTCCAGAAAACGCTCCTTCTCTTCCCGCGTTTCAGGCACCGGCTCGTGGGAGAGGGCGGCGAGAACCCGCCAGAACCGATTCTGCGGATGACCGTAAAAGAAGGCCTGCTCTCTCGATTTCGGCGAGGGAAAGCTCCCTAAAATCAGCAGTCGGGAGTCCGGCCGGACAAAGGGGCCAAACGCGCTGTGGTCGAGAAATTGGCGCTGCGCCACAGGATCAACCCCTTTTCGTTCATTGATCTGAGGATAGCATGGTCGTTGATAATTGTCAAGCTGCTGTATTATTCAAGAAAAAAATACAATAATTTTGTTTAATTGCGCAATTCTTTCTTGACCGTCCGATGCGGGGAGAGTATACTGAAACCAAGAATTATTACGGGCTGCACACGATGGCAGCCCGGACAGGGAGGATACAAACTATGGATAAAATCAAACGAATCGGCGTTCTGACCAGCGGCGGCGACGCTCCGGGCATGAATGCGGCGGTGCGCGCGGTTGTCCGCACGGCCATGGACTGCAACATTGAATGCGTGGGCATCCGGCGCGGCTGGCAGGGCCTGATCAACGGGGACTTTGTGCGCCTCGACGGCGCCAGTGTGGGCCACATCCTCTCTCGCGGCGGCACGATCCTCTACACCGCCCGCAGCGAGGAATTCATGACCGAGGCCGGCCGCAAAAAGGCCGTGTTCACCTGCAAGATGCTCGGCCTGCAGGGGATCGTCGCCATCGGCGGTGACGGCACCTTCCGCGGCGCGCTGGAGCTCAGCCGTCTCGGCGTCCCCGTCGTCGGCATTCCCGCGACGATCGACAACGACGTCGGCTGCACAAACTACACGATCGGCTTTGACACGGCCTGCAACACGGCTATCGAGTGCATCGACCGCCTGCGCGACACGATGCAGAGCCATGAGCGCTGCTCCGTGGTCGAGGTCATGGGCCGCAATGCCGGTTTCCTGGCATTGTATGTCGGCATTGCCGTCGGCGCCACGGCTGTCCTTGTCCCCGAGCATGAGCTGGATTTCCAGAAGGACGTTGTCGAGCGTATCCAGGATTCCCGCCTCGCGGGCAACACGCACTTTATGATCGTCGTGGCCGAGGGCGTCGGCAGCGCCGTCGAAATCGGCAAGCAGATCCGCGAAGCCATCGGCATTGAGCCGCGCGTGACGGTGCTCGGTCACATCCAGCGCGGCGGCTCACCCACGGCGCGCGACCGCGAGACGGCCACCCGCATGGGCTACTATGCGGTCAAATCCTTCGCCGAAGGCGAGGGCAACGTCATCGTCGGCACCCAGGAGGGCAGCATGGTCAAGCTGCCGATCGAGGAAGCCCTGCAGATGAAGAAGCACCTGCAGATGGATCGCTATGAGATCATGCAGGCTATGCAGCTCGGCCGCACGGAATGACGGCAAACACAGACTGAGCGGGTTTATATATCACCGTATGTGAGCGCCTTTTCTCGGGACTGATGGCCCTGCACGCAGACGCTTCCAACGGATTCATTGAGTGAACAACAGCAGAAAGGACAAAACGCGAGATAAGGGGGGGAATCTATATGGATGAACGACCGGTCGGGCGGCCGCGCCGCCGATCTGTCGGCGTCATGACCGGGAGCTTTCACACGGACTACTCGCGCAGGATCGCCCAGGAGCTCAGCCGTGCGCTGCATGAGGCCGACCGCGATGTATTCCTGTTTCAGGGACTGGACGCCTCCCGTTTTTTAAACCTGTCCGACTATGTCGACCCCGGCTTTGACAGACACTACTACTCCCAGTTTGAGTACAGCAAATTCCTGTCTCTCGATGCGCTGATCATCTCCTTTGGCACGATCTCGGCCATACCGGATGCAGTCAGCCTGGAAGAATTCCTCGCAAAGCTCCCGCAGGTACCGGTGATCCTGCTGGAGGATGAACACGAGCTGTCAAACGGCTGCTTTATCACGGTGGACAACTACACCGGTATGCGCGACTGTGTGGAGCATCTGATCGAGGATCACGGCTACCGTTCGATCCTTTATGTCTCCGGTCCGAGCGGTGTAAGCGACGCGGAGGTACGCCTGCGCGCGTTTTTGGACAGCATGGCGGCCCACGGTCTGCCTGTCCCAGAAACCGCGATCGGCCATGGCAATTTCACAGACCGCGTCGATCCCGTCATAGAGACGCTGCTTGAAGCAAATCCCAGGGCAGAAGCTATTGTGTGCGGCAATGACGAAATGGCGGAGAGTGCCTACCGTGTCCTGCGGCGCCGCGGTCTTACGCCAGGTGTCGACATCGCCGTCACCGGCTTTGATGACAATATCTCAACGCCCTTTATGGATCCGCCGCTGACGTCAGTGCGCCAGAGCTGCCGCGAGATCGCGGATCGAACGGCGCAGCTTGTCACGGAGCTTCTCGATGGCCATAGGCCAAAGTCAGTGCGTCTTCCGGCACGGCTTGTTCGGCGCAGCTCCTGCGGCTGCCGGGAGGGAGCTGTCCCCACCGAGGGCAGCGAAAAGCTGCACGAGGAGCACGGCTGGCTGATGTCCACGCGCCTGAAGAATAAGCAGCTGACGAACAACAATATGCTCTCGGCTCTGATGCTGCGCAATCTGCTGCATGAGAATATCTCGGTGCATCTGTTTTTTGAAAAGCTCGGGATGCAGCTTGCCGCCCTGAAAACCGAGACCTCGCTGATTGCGCTGCTGCGCGAGCCGATGAACGTCTCTGACTGCGGAAAGCTGTTCCTGCCTGAGGAAGTGCGCGTCCACATGGTGCAAATGCGGCATTCCGTACAGACCTGGGCAAGAGATAATGCCCCGCTGCTGACAGCGGGCGAGGGCAATCCCTTTCAGAGGGAGCTTGACGGCGCAGGCTTATCGACCTGTGTGTTTCCGCTGTTCTACAGCAATATCCACTATGGCGTGTTTATGGTCAGTATTCGACCGGAGGACATGCTGTTTTACTACACGCTTTCGCTCGAAATCGGTACCGGACTGCGCTATCTATACATGGCACTGGATCAGCAGGAGACCAGAAAGACGCTCGAGCAGCAGAACCGGATCCTCGATTACTCCGCCTCGCACGATGCCCTGACGGGGCTTTACAACCGCGTCGCGAGTCTGCACCGGGGCTACAGCTTTGTGCGCGAGAAGGGAAAGGGCAGCCGATTTGCCGCGGTTATGGCCGACATCGACCATCTCAAGCAGATCAACGACACCTTCGGCCACAGTGCCGGGGATGAGGCCATTCAGACGGCCGCCGCGCTGCTGCACGCCGCACTGCCCGAGGGCAGCCCGCTTGGACGCACCGGTGGCGATGAGTTTGCATGCGTCTTTCAGCTGCGCGAGGATTTCTCGGCGGACGACTTCAGGCGCCGTCTCAGCGAGCTGTGCCGCATTCACAATGAGGAGAGCGGCAAGCCCTGGTATGAGGAGCTCTCTGTCGGTTGTAAGGTTTTTTCCTACGAGCAGTCCGATGATATCATGGAGCATTTCAGGCAGGCAGATGCCGCGCTCTATAAGGCCAAGGCCCACCGCCGCAGCAGTGTCGTCCGACAGGAAAAGAAGCCGTGACAGGCTGAAATATCAAAAAAGGTTCTGGCAGAGCCGGCGGTTGTCGGCTCTGCGTTTGTTTGGGGAGGAAAAGCATTGGAACAGGGAAAGTACCGGTTGATACGCAGCAGCCGGAGGACGATCGGCTTGCAGATCACACCGGAGGGCCTGCTCGTCCGCGCACCCTATTGGGTCAGCCGCGCGGAGATCGAGCACTTTCTGCGTGAAAAGGCGGACTGGATCGCCGCCCACACCGAAAAACTCCGGGAGCGCGCCGCTCTTGCCGATAGCCAGCCAAAGCTGACGGCGGACGAGCTGCGCGCGCTCGCGGACGAAGCCCTGCGCGTGATCCCCGAGCGGGTCAGATTGTATGCGCCGCTGGTCGGCGTCACGGTTCAGCACATTACGATACGCAATCAGCGTACACGCTGGGGCAGTTGCTCGAGCAAGGGCAATCTGAACTTCAACTGTCTCTTGATGCTAACGCCCCTCGAGGTCATCGACAGCGTCGTGGTGCATGAGCTCTGCCACCGTCTCGAGATGAACCATTCCCCGCGCTTTTATGCCGAGGTCCGGCGCGTCTATCCCGATTACGATACATGGAACCGCTGGCTGAAGGAGAATGGTCCGGCCATCATGGCGCGCATGCGATAAAAGCGAACTGGGACTTGCACTTTTATAAAATCATTGATAAGATAGGTCTCAAAGTTTTTACCTGTTGGGAGGACACGCCAATGCTGCCGCAGGATGTCTATATGCTGCTGAGCGCCGTGAATATGAAGCTGCGCGATGAATACGATTCGCTCGAGGATCTCTGCGCCGATGAGAATATCGAGCGCGAGGCGCTGGAGGAAAAGCTGCGCGCGGCGGGCTTTGTCTACGATGCCGAACACCGGCGTTTTGCCTGAGCGGGGAGAGCAGAGATGGAGCAGATCACTTCGCGGAAAAATCCGCTGATCCAGACACTGCGTGCCCTCTCGACGGATGCGTCTGCACGGTATGCGCAGGGACTGTTCCTCTGCGACGGGATGAAGACCCTTCAAGAGGCGCTGCACAGCGGCGCCGCCGTGCAGTCGGTCTTCTGGAAGGGACGTGCAGAGAGCGCGGAACTCCCGGCTGATACGGCGCAGTTTCTGCTGCCGCCGGAGCTCTATGATTATGTCTGCCCCCTGAAGAACAGTCCCGGTCCGCTCTTCACGGTCCGCATCGCGCAGCAGCAGACAGACGGCGCGATCGGCAACGCGATCGTGCTCGAAAACGTGCAGGACCCGGGCAATGTCGGCACGGTCATTCGCACGGCCAACGCCTTTCGGATTGGGGCGGTGATCCTCTGCGGATGCTGCGCCGATCTTTATTCTCCGAAAACAGTCCGCGCCACGATGGGGGCCATTTTCCGCCAGCGTGTACTGACGGTGGAGCGCCAGGAGCTGCCCGCTCTTTTGCGCAAAAACGGACTGCCGCTCTATGGCGCGGCGCTCAGCGAGCGTTCGCAGGATATCCACACGCTCGATCTGCATCGCAGCGCTGTCGCCGTCGGCAGCGAGGGGCGGGGCTTGAGCGAAGAACTGCTTTCCCTGTGCTTAAAACAACTCATTATTCCGATGAATCCCGACAGTGAATCACTCAATGCGGCGGTAGCCGCGTCGGTCATCATGTGGGAAATGTTTCGATAATACCTAATACCTAATCAGTCTCCCAAGGGGAGACTGATTAGGTAGGGGACACTCCCGCTTATCGCAGCGGGCTATTGCCCGCTTTGGTCGGCGCGAGGCCTCGCTAAGCTCGGCTTAGAGTGTTTTTGAAGCGGCAAAGCTGCCTCAAAAACAGATTTCAATTCCTTTTTCGCCTTTCGAGGCGAAAAATCAGAGGAAGATTCCCCCGGCGGGGGAAATGTCTGCGCAGCAGACAAAAGGGGGGCGGAGTTCCCCCTCTGAACTCCCCCATCCATAGAACGAATGCGAGGTGATAGGATGGCGTCCATGCAATACTGGGCCTGGCTCTCGTCGATGACGGGCGTGAGCGCCGCGGCCAAGGCGGCGCTGCTGGCACACTTCGGCGATGCCGAGAGTATCTATCGTGCTTCGGAAGAGGCACTGAAAACCGCTGTGCCGGATCTGAAGAAGACAGAGCTCGCGGAGCTCACGTTTCACGAGCTCGACCGGGCCCGTGAGATCCTGCGCCAGTGCGAGCGGCAGCACCTGCAGCTTGTCACGATCAATGATTCCGCCTATCCGAGAAGGCTTCGGAATATTTATGCCCCGCCTGCGGTACTCTATGTGGAGGGACGCCTGCCGGAGCTGGACGAGGAGGCCGCGGTGACCGTGGCCGGCACGCGCAAGGCCAGCCCCTACGGGCTGAAAATGGCGAGGGAACTCGGATGGGAGATCAGTAACTGCGGCGGTCTTGTCATATCTGGCCTGACGCGCGGCATTGACGAGACGGCGGCCTACGGCGCACTGCTCTCCGGGCGCTGTGTCGGCGTGCTGGGCGTGGCGCATGAAAAGGAGCGCTCGTCACTTGCGCGCGACGTGGCCGCGCGCGGCTGCCTGATCAGCGAATACCCGCCGGGCTCGCCGAGCTTCCGCAGCTTCTTTCGCGACCGCAACCGGATTACGGCCGGGCTTTCGGTGGCCCTGGTTATCGTCGAGGCACCCGAGGGCAGCGGCGCGCTGCTGCTGGCCCGTGACGCGATCGAGCAGGGAAGGGACGTGTACGCCGTCCCCGGCAACGTCGACGCGCCGAACAGCGCCGGTATCCTGACGCTGCTGCAAAACGGCGCCAAGCCAGTGCGCAGCGGTTGGGATGTGCTGTGTGAATTTGAACGGCGTTTTCCGGGCCGCCTGCACGAACAAACCACGGCTGCCCCGGCGGCTGCCGCTGCGCCAAAACCGGCTCCGTCCGCGCCGGTACCGTCCGTTTCCGAGGAAAAAAGCGTTGACAAGACCGATTCTGCCGGGTATATTGACTTGCGTGAACAGCTCTCCGGGCTCAGTGAAGATCAGCTGAAGATCATCACGGCCATCGAAGAGGGCGGCAGTCACGTTGACGACATCATTGAAGCAACGCAGCTTGGTACCGCAAGGGTACTATCGCAGCTCACCGTTTTGCAGATCAAGGGTTTTGTCCGCGCTGAAGCGGGCAGACGTGTCGTATTGAATATCAAGGCTAAAAAGTGAGGACACAGCATGGCAAAGGGAAAGGACCTTGTCATCGTCGAATCTCCGGCGAAGGCAAAGACCATTGAAAAATATCTGGGCGGCAACTATACGGTCAGAGCCTCGATGGGGCATCTGCGCGATTTGCCGAAGAGCAGGATGGGCGTGGACATCGAGCACGGCTTCGAGCCCGAATACGTCCCTGTCAAGGACAAGAAGGATCTGATCGCGGAACTGAAGAAAGAGGCTAAATCGGCTTCAACCGTCTATCTCGCGACTGACCCTGACCGCGAGGGAGAGGCGATCTCCTGGCATCTCAAGGAGCTGCTGGAGCTGCCCGACCAGAAGGCCCGCCGGGTGACCTTTAACGAGATCACCAAAAAGGTCGTCAGCGAGAGCATTCAGCAGCCGCGCAGCATCGATCAGGAACTGGTCGATGCACAGCAGGCGCGCCGTATTCTCGACCGCATCGTGGGCTATAAGCTCTCGCCGCTGCTGTGGAAAAAGGTAAAGACCGGGCTGTCCGCCGGGCGCGTACAGTCTGTGGCCGCGCGTATGGTCGTCGACCGCGAGGAGGAGATCAAGGCCTTTCAGCCCACCGAGTACTGGCTGCTCGACGCCGTGCTGCGCCGCGGGGACGAGGGCGGCTTTACGGCCCGCTACTACGGCAGCGACGGCAAAAAAGCCGAGCTCCACTCCAAATCAGAGGTCGATACGGTCATTGCCGAAACCAAAGGCCGCCCCTTTACAGTCAGCTCGGTCAAGCGCGGCGAAAAGCAGCGCAGTCCCGCGCCTCCGTTCATCACCTCCACGCTGCAGCAGGAGGCCTCCCGCCGTCTGAACATGACCCCGCGCCGCACGATGTCGATCGCCCAGCAGCTCTATGAGGGCGTTGAGATCTCGGGCCGCGGCAGCATCGGTCTGATCAGCTATATGCGTACCGACTCGCTGCGCCTTTCGGACGAGGCGCTGACCGCGGCCCGCGGCTTTATCATCGACCACTACGGGAAAGAATACTATTACGGCTCGCCCCGCCACTATAAAACCAAGGCCGGCGCACAGGACGCGCACGAGGCCATTCGCCCCACCGACGTGAACCTGACGCCCGAGCTGGTCCGCAAGGACCTGACGCAGGAGCAGTACCGGCTCTACCGGCTGATCTGGGGCCGCTTCACGGCCTGCCAGATGGCCAACGCCCGCTATGACAACGTGGCGGTCGAGGTCACGGCGGCGCGCCATGCCTTCCGCGCCAACTATTCGGAGCTGATATTTGCCGGGTACACCGCTGTCTATGAAGAAGCCAAGGATGAGGAATCCGACGAGATTCAGAATCCGCTGCCCTCACTGAGCGAGGGCGAGCAGCTCACGCTCGACAAAATGAACAGCGAACAGCAGTTCACCCAGCCCCCGGCCCGCTACACCGAGGCGACGCTGATCCGCGCCATGGAGGAGAAGGGTATCGGCCGCCCCTCGACTTATGCGCCGACCATTACAACGATCATTTCGCACGACTATGTCATCAAGGAGGGGCGCTATCTGCGCCCGACGCCGCTCGGCGAGGTCGTGACAAAGCTGATGGAGGAACATTTTTCCGACATCGTCGATCTGAAGTTTACCAACCACATGGAATCCGAGCTTGACGCCGTCGAGAGCGGCAAGGTCGCGTGGCGTCAGGTGCTCTCGGACTTTTACAGGAGCTTTGACAAGGAGATGCAGGCCGCCGAGCAGAGTCTGGACGGCGTGCGCATCAAGGTCCCCGACGTCCTCAGCGATGAGTACTGCGAAGTCTGCGGGCGGCAGATGGTCGTGAAAAAGGGCCGTTTCGGCTATTTTCTGGCCTGCCCCGGCTTCCCCGAGTGCACCTTCACCAAGCCCATTGTGGTGGAAATGCCCGGCAAGTGCCCCAAGTGCGGCGGACGCATCCTCAAGCGCACGTCGAAGAAGGGCTATGTGTTCTACGCCTGCGAGCGCGGCACCGACTGCGGCTTCATCACCTGGGACGTGCCGACCAAGGACTTCTGCCCGAGCTGCGGCAAGACCATGTTCAAGCGCAGCGGCCGCGGCCCGCTGAAATCCTTCTGCATCAACGAGGAGTGCCCGAACTTCGTCCCGGAAGAAAAGCGGCACTATAAGAAAAAGACGCCGGAGGAGAAGGCCGAGGCAGAGACAAAGAAAGCCGCCAAAGCTGCTGAAAAGGCAACAAAGACGGCGAAGACAACGAAGACTGCCGCCAGGAAGACGACAAAAGCCGCCTCCGCAAAGACAAAGACAGCGGCGAAGAGCACTGCAAAGACCAGGACCGAGGCCAAGAGTACAACGACGGCCGCCAAGTCCGCGCGCAGCACGAAAAAGAAGACCGAGACGGGAGACAAGACATGAGAGAAGTGACTGTCCTGGGCGCCGGTCTCGCCGGAAGCGAAGCGGCCTGGCAGCTTGCGAAGCGCGGCATTGGCGTGCGTCTCGTCGAGATGAAGCCGAAGAAGATGACCCCGGCCCACCGCAGCGCCGATTTTGCCGAGCTTGTCTGCTCGAACTCCCTGCGCTCGGACGAGCTGACGAACGCGGTCGGCCTGCTGAAGGCCGAGATGCGCCGGCTTGATTCTCTGATTATGAAGAGCGCCGATCAAAACCGCGTGGCCGCCGGCGGCGCACTGGCGGTAGACCGGTACGGCTTTGCCCACACGATCACCGAGGCGCTGAAAAACCACCCGAACATTACCGTGGTCGAGGCCGAGGCCGACGCGATCCCCGAAGGGGACGTCATTGTGGCGACCGGGCCGCTCTCGAGCGACGCGATCGCCGAGCGGATCGCGGCACTCTGCCCCGACAGTGATCTGCACTTTTACGACGCCGTTGCGCCAATCGTCACACTGGAAAGCGTGGATATGGACAGCGCCTTCTTCGCCTCCCGCTACGATAAGGGGACGGCGGATTATGTAAACTGCCCGATGGACAAAGACGAGTATCTCGCCTTCGTCCGGGAACTGACAACCGCCAGAGAGGCTGAGATCCACGGCTTTGACGACAGCGGCGTGTTTGAAGGCTGCATGCCCGTCGAGGTCATGGCCCGCCGCGGCGTCGATACGCTGCGCTACGGCCCCTTGAAGCCGGTCGGATTGAAGGATCCCCGCACGGGGCGGGAGAACTATGCCGTTGTGCAGCTGCGGCGCGACAACGCCGAGGGCACGCTCTACAATCTGGTCGGCTTCCAGACGCACCTGACCTGGGGCGAGCAGAAGCGCGTGTTTTCGATGATCCCGGCGCTCAGAAACGCCGAGTTTGTCCGCTACGGTGTCATGCACCGCAATACATTTTTAAACTCTCCGCGGCTGCTGGATCGCCATTACGCGCTGCGCAGCGACCCGCGCATCCGCTTTGCCGGACAGATGACCGGCGTGGAGGGCTATGTCGAATCGGCAGCGAGCGGGCTGCTCGTCGGAATCGAGACGGCTGCCGCCGTCCTCGGCCTGCCGGCCGTCGATTTCCCGCAGGAGACGGCGATCGGCGCGCTGAGCCTGTATATCTCGGGCGGCAGTGTGGGCGATTTTCAGCCGATGAACATCAACTTCGGCATTATCACACCGCTTGATCACCGCGTGAAGGGGAAGCGCAACAAGAATGCCGCAATCTCCGAGCGCTCGTTGGGTATCATCGATACCATGCTGAAAGAAAGAGAGATTTTACAGCTATGAGGATCATCATTGACGCCATGGGCGGCGACAACGCCCCCGGCGAGATCGTAAAGGGCGCGGTCCGCGCCAGACGTGAGCTCGGTGTTGACATTACGCTGGTCGGCCGTGAGGCCGAGGTGCGTCAGTGCCTCGCCGCTGAAAACTGCGAGGATATCGAAGTCGTGAACGCCACCGAGGTCATCACGATGGAGGACGATCCCAGCACGGCCACGCGCCGTAAGAAAGACGCCTCGATGACCGTGGCGCTGAATCTCCTGCGTGACGGCAAGGGCGACGCCATGGTCTCCGCCGGCAGCACCGGCGCACTGCTGACCGGCGCCACGCTGATCGTCAAGCGCATCCGCGGCATCCGCCGCGCGGCTCTTGCCCCGGTGCTCCCGGCCGGCGAGCACGGTGTGCTGCTGATCGACTGCGGCGCGAACGTCGAGTGCTCGAGCGAGTATCTGCTGCAGTTTGCCTATATGGGCTCGTTCTATGCCAAAACCGTCATGGGCGCTGAAAATCCCCGGGTCGGCCTTGTCAACGTCGGCACCGAGGACACCAAGGGCGGCGCCATGCAGCACGAAACCTTTGCCCTGCTGAAAAAAGCGGGCGAGGAAGGCCGTATCAATTTTGTCGGCAATATCGAGGGCAGCGACGTGTTCGGCGGCAAGGTCGAGGTCGCGGTCTGCGACGGCTTTACCGGCAACGTGCTTTTGAAGGGCTGCGAGGGCGTGATCAAATTCATGATGCACGCGCTTAAAGACGTCTTCTACAAGAGCACGAAAAACAAGCTGGCGGCTCTCGCACTTAAGAAGGACTTCACACTTATGAAGGACACGCTGGACGTCAACAAGGTCGGCGGGACGGCGCTGCTCGGCATCTCCAAGCCCGTGTGCAAGGCGCACGGCTCGTCCAATGCTGAGAGCCTGTTTGCCACGGTGCGGCAGGCCAAGCACGTGGTCGACAGCAACATTATCGGCCAGATCAAAGAAAACATCGACTATATGAGGATCGGAAGCAGCGGCGATGCAGAAGCTTGAGGAGAGAATCGGACACCGGTTCAAGGATAAAAACCTGCTGCTGACGGCGTTGACCCACAGTTCCTATGCCAACGAGCACGCCGCCCACGGCTGCGAGAGCTATGAGCGTCTGGAGTTCCTTGGAGATTCGATCCTCGGCGCTGTCACGGCGAACTTTCTCTATCGGCACGAGCCGCGGCTCCCCGAGGGGCGTATGACCCGTCTGCGTGCCGAGCTCGTCTGTGAAGCGGCGCTGCACAAGGTGGCGCTCTCGCTGGAGCTTGGCAGCTATATGCGCCTGGGCAAGGGCGAGGAGAACACCGGCGGGCGCGAGCGCACGTCGATCCTGGCCGATATGGTCGAGGCGATCATTGCCGCGCTGTATCTCGACAGCGGCATTGACGAAGCCCGCCGCTTCGTGATGGAAAAGGTGCTGGCGGATGCGGTTATCACCGAGGACCACCGCTCCGCGGACTATAAGACCGAGCTGCAGGAGCTCGTGCAGCAAAAGCCGAACCGGCATATCAGCTACGAGCTTGTGGGGGAGTCCGGGCCGGATCATAACAAGCGTTTTGTCTTTTCTGTCAGCATCAACGGCACGGTCGCGGGCGAGGGCGAGGGGCGCACCAAAAAGGAGGCCGAGCAGATGGCCGCCCGGATGGCGCTCGAGGCGCTGCGCCAATGAGTGCGCGCGCGGCGGTGCTGCCGCTCTTCGTGCCGCACTGGGGCTGTCCCTGGCACTGCGTGTTCTGCAATCAGAACCGCATCTCCGGGGCAGAGCGCCCGGCGACGGCTGCAGATGTAGACAAAATCATAGAGGACGCAGCCGCCTTGCCCCGCAACGGGGCAAAGCGGCAGTTGGCGTTTTATGGCGGCAGCTTCACGGCCATCCCTGTACAGCAGCAGGAGGAGCTGCTGGCCGCGGCCAGGCGGCATATCGACGCCGGAGCGATCACGTCGATCCGCCTGTCCACGCGGCCCGATGCGATCGACGAGTCCGTGCTCGCGCGATTGAAGCGCTATGGGGTCGAGACCGTCGAGCTCGGCGCGCAGAGTATGGACGACGAGGTGCTGCGCCGTGCCGGCCGCGGCCACACGGCCTCGCAGGTCGAACAAGCCGCTCGCCTCGTAAAAGCGGCAGGCTTTACACTGATTTTGCAGATGATGACCGGCCTGCCCGGCGCAACGGATGAATCGGACGTCGAGACGGCCCGGCGGCTGATTGCGCTGCAGCCGGACGGCGTGCGCATCTACCCCACGGTCATTGTCCGGGATACCGCGCTCTATGATCTCTGGCAGAGGGGAGCATACCGCGAGCACACGGTGGAGGATGCGGTGCGCGTCTGCGCGCAGCTTCTGCCGCTCTTCGACGCCGCGGGGATCCCGGTCATCCGCCTCGGTCTTAACCCAACCGAGGAGCTGTCCGCCGGCGCGGCCGTCGCCGGAGCCTATCACCCGGCACTCGGCGAGCTGGTGCGCAGCCGCATCCTTTTGAATGAGGCGCGGCAGCTGCTGCACGGCGTGGAGCCGGGCAGCGCGGTCACGCTGTCCGTTCCGCCCGCGCAGCTGTCCCAGATGATCGGCCAGCACCGGCAGAATCTGGAGCAGCTGATGCGTGAATTTTCCCTCTCCGACCTCCGCGTGCGCCCCAACAGCGGGAAAAACGGAGAAATCCAGACTGTAGACAAACCCATGCGGCAAGGTATCGACTCGCATGGGGAGATTGTGAAGAGGGGACGGTAATCCACTCTTCACGTAATGTGGCCTCCGGTGACGAATACGGGGAAAGCATGTTCATGGAGGGCAGCAGGCTGCGCATCAAACATCTGCCGGAGAAACCGGAATACGCGCTGATCGTAAAGTAATGAGAAAAGAGGAATCGTAAAGCTATGAAAGGAATCAAAACACGGATAAGTCTGGCAGCCCATTGCCTTGCCCTGCTGCTGGGGCTGCTTATGTGCTGTCCCTCTGCCTGGGCGGAGGGCGCAGAGGCGGGCCGATATGTCTACGAGCATGATCCCCGTGAAAACCCTGTGGCTATGCGGGATATCGTGGAAAACCCGGAGGCGGTCTACGGTTTTTCTCCCAGCACGGCGGAGGATTCCACGCTGAAGGAATATGCGGATGCTCTCGACTGGACGGATGCCGGGCAGGTGGCCGCCGCCCGTGCACAGCGGCAGGCGTATCATGACAGCATGGAAGAACTCTACGACATGATTGTCTCCATGGTGTCTGAGGGGCAGGAGATCGAGACCATCGCCCGCGCAGTCAGCCAGCGGCGTAATGAGCTGCGGCTGGAGGCCTACGCGGACGATCCGGAAGAACTGGATCTCGTGAAAAAACGGAATCTGGAGACCTACGGAAATGAATTTGGACCGACACAGGATGCGCTGTATGAAAAATACGGCTCTTGGGAGACCGTACTGCTCAAGGCGCTGGGAACCAATCCGGGCATGGACGCCTGTCTGGGATTCTACGACGAATACTATGATCTGTACGAGATAGAGGATGCCGCGGAGAGCGAAGTGAATATCTCCGACAATTATACCCTCGAGCAGGTGGTTGTCCTGAGCCGCCACAATCTGCGTGCGCCCCTGTCCAGCAATGGCTCGGTGCCCAATGAGCTGACGCCCCATTCCTGGATCGAGTGGTCGGCACTCTCCAGCGAGCTGACGCTGCTCGGCGGCCTTGAGGAGACCAGCATGGGCCAGTATTTCCGCAAGTGGCTGGCCAGCGAGGGACTGATCCCCGAGAACAGTATCCCGGCGGAGGGAGAAGTGCGCTTCAACGCCCGCGACAAGCAGCGCTGCCGTGCTACTGCCCGCTATTTCGCTGCGGGCATGCTTCCGCTGGCGGACATCGAGGTGGAGTACCCCGGAGATGATAAGGGTACCGAGGACTTCATGCAGCCCATCCTGCACTTCTACAGCGAGGACTATGCTGCCGACGCCACTGCGCAGGTGGCCTCCATGGGCGGCGAAGCGGGCTTTGACGGTCTCGCCGATCAAACGCGGGACGTCATCCGTCTGATCATGGACACCGTCGATATGCAGGAGAGTGAAGCATATAAAAGCGGAAAATACGGTGACCTGCTGACGGACAGCTTCGGATACATCATGGAAGCCGGCAAGGAGCCCGATCTTGCCGGGGCGATCAAGCCGGCGTACCAGGTGGCGGACGCGCTGATTCTGCAATACTATGAAGAGCCGGACGCCCTCAGGGCCGCTTTCGGCCACGAGCTGACGGATGAGGACTGGGCGACGCTTGGCGCCTTCATGACGACGTGCCTGGAGATAAAGCACGGCGCGCCGCTGGTGGCTGCCAACATCACGAATCCCTTGCTCCGCGAGCTGAAGGCCGAACTGCAAAACGAGCAGCGCAAGTTCAGTTTCTTCTGTGCCCACGACTGCACCGTGCTTGGCACCCTCTCCGCCCTCGGCGCGGAGGATTTTTCCCTGCCGGACAGCATCGAGACCAAGACGCCGGTCGGTGTGAAGCTGATGTTCGAGCGCTGGCGCGACGCGGAGGGCAAGGCCTGGTACCGCGTCAGTTTGCTCTATCGCAGCACCGAGCAAATCCGCAGCGGCGAGATGCTGACGATGGACAATCCGCCCCTGCGCTATGACCTGCGTTTTGACGGCGTCGGAACCAACACGGACGGTCTGATCGCCGAGGACGATCTCATTGACCTGTTCGATCGGAGCATCGACGTGCTGGCCGACCTGGAGGACACGTATTCGTCCGGGGCTGGGACTGCGGAGGAACTGGGCGCTGCGGCCTGACGATACGCAATAGGCTTCGATTCGTTTTTATTTCGGTGTCCTGAGGCAATTATTAATCACAGAAAAAAGTATAAGGCCCATCCGGTGGTCGAACGCCATCGGATGGGCCTGCTGTTTGACAGTAACTCTTCAGCTCCTGAGGGGCGGAACAGTTGTGTTTGGCAGGTAACAATGGCGAAAACATTGTGATTCGTGTCTTGAAAAGGAAACAGACGTGTGCTAAAATACATTGTCTGCTTACTTTTATACGATTGATAAAATATCGGTATACGATCACTGCAAAAAACTAGGGCTGGCATTTGCACAATCCCAATGGTTTCTAATGTGCAAAGTGCTCCATAGAGAAAAGCGTCGTAAACGAAATCCGGGCGCAGAACCATGTTTTATACCAAGTGACCGAGAGAATATGAGAAGATATAAGAAATAATATACAAAATATTCTGAAAATACACGAAAAATGAAGAATTAAGAACATATATTAGGATATAAGAACATCATGTACCTGAAAGCACTTGAGATCCAGGGCTTTAAAAGCTTTGCCGACAAGACCCGGCTCACGTTTGAAAAGGATATCACCGCCATCGTCGGCCCGAACGGCTCGGGCAAGTCCAACATCTCCGACGCGCTGCTGTGGGTCATGGGCGAACAGCGCTCCAAGGCCCTGCGCGGCAGCAAGATGGAGGACGTCATTTTCGGCGGTACCGAGACGCGCGGGAAGCTGGGCTTTGCTCAGGTATCGCTGATCCTGGACAACTCCAACCACATCTTTGATTCCGACAGCAGCGAGATCATGCTCACCCGGCGGTATTACCGCTCGGGCGAGAGCGAGTACTTCATCAACAAGGAATCCGTCCGATTGAAGGATCTGAACTCTCTGCTGATGGATACAGGTCTCGGCCGCGACGGCTATTCCATTATCGGGCAGGGGCGCATTGCCGAAATCGTCTCGACCAAATCCACCGACCGCCGCGAGGTGTTCGAGGAGGCGGCCGGTATTTCGCGCTACCGCTACCGTAAGGAAGAGGCCGAACGCAAGCTCGAGCGGACGGAAGAAAACCTGCTGCGCATCAACGACAAGATCGAAGAGCTGGAAATGCAGGTCGGGCCGCTCAAAAAGCAGTCAGAGACTGCAAAAAAATACCTGGTACTGCGCGACGAGCTGCGCGTCAAGGAAATCTCCGCCTGGATGGAGACGCTCGATAAGCTGCACGGGCAGTCCGAAGCCATTGCGCTCGAATACCAGCAGACCAGCGACGTGCTATCCGGCGCAAAGGGCGATCTGGAAGCGCTCTACGCCTCGTCCGGCAGCATCACCGAGCGTATGCACCAGAAGGATATCGAGTCCGAGCGGGCACGTGACCGCCTTTCCGCGGCCGAAAACGAGGCCGCCCAGTGCGATTCCACAGTCGCCGTGCTGCGCGCCAACGTCAAAAGCAGCGAAGAAAACCTGCAGCGCCTGCTGCGGGACATGGAAGAGCGCGAGGGACGCGCGCGGGAGGTCCGGCAGGGGATCGACGATGCGATGGCGCGCATTGCCACGCTGGACGGCGAACTGAAAAAACTCGCCGACGAAAAGCAGGCCAACAGCAACGTACTCGAGGGCTGCCGCATGAAGCTCAAAAGCCGCGAGGACAAGCAGCAGCAGCTGAGCGACCGCTCGAGCAGTCTGTCCGTCGAGCTGCGCAGCATGAGCTCGCGCATCCAGATGCTCTCCGAGATGGAAAAAGAATATGAGGGCTATTCCAAGGCCGTCAAGGTCGTCATGCGCGAGTGCGAGCGCGGCACGCTCCGCGGTGTCCACGGCCCCGTGGCCAACCTTGTCAAGGCGGACGAGGATTGTGCCCTTGCCATCGAAACGGCGCTCGGCGCCGCCTCCCAGCATATTGTCGTCGACACGCAGAACGACGGCCGCAGCGCCATCGAGCTCTTAAAGCGCCGCGACGCCGGACGAGCCACGTTCTTGCCGATCGACACGATCCGCGGCAGCGTCATGCACGACGCGCCCGTGAACGCGCCGGGCTTTGTCGGCGTGGCCTATGATCTCGTGCGCTTTGACAGCCAATATGAGAATATCATTGCCAATCTCCTCGGCCGGACGGTGATCGCCGAGACGCTCTCGGACGCGATCCGCATGTCCAAATCGAACGGCAACCGCCTGCGGATCGTCACGCTCGACGGCCAGCTGATCAACGCCGGCGGCTCAATGACCGGCGGCAGTACCGCCAAAAACAGCGGCATCCTCTCGCGTGCCAACGAGCTCGAGCGCCTGCGCGGCGAGCGCGACGCGCTGGAAAAACAGGAAAAGAGCTGCCGCGACGAACTGGAAAAGGCGAAGAGCCAGCTCTCGGGCCTGCGGTATCAGCTCGACATGGCGATGGAGGACCAGAGCAGGCTTCTCTCGCGCGAGTCGAGTCTGCTGGCCGAAAAGCGCACAACAGAAAACAGTGTGCGCCAGTTTACCCAGTTGCTTGAAAGCCTGACCGGTGACAGCGAAAACCGCCGGGCTATGGTCGATAACGCCAAGCATCAGATCGAGACCTTCCGCACCCGCCAGCGAGAGCAGGAGCAGGAGCTCGAGCGGCTGCGCGCCAAGGCCCAGACCGTGCGCGATGAGATCGCGGAGATCAGCCGCCGTAAGCTGGAACTCGAGGGGCGCCGCACGAAGGCGGAGAAGGACGCCCAGGCGCTGAATGCCCAGATCATCGAACTCGAGCGCCGCGTCGCGAAGATCGAGCAGAAGAAGAACGCGGCCGAGATGGAAGAGAGCCAGATCCTCACCAAGCTCTGGGACAGCTACGAGCTCAGCCACACGGCGGCCAATGCGCTGCGCCAGCCAGTCGAAAACCTGCAGCGGCTCAACCGTGAGATCCACGATCTGCGCCGCAGTATCAGCGCACTCGGCACGCCGAACCTCGGCGCGATCGAGGAATATGAGCGCGTGAACACCCGCTATGAGTTTTTGACCTCGCAGCGCGACGACGTGGAGAAAGCCAAGAGCGAACTTCTCGGCATCATCCGCGACGTGACCGACGAGATGAAATCGGTGTTCGTCACACAGTTCAAGGCGATTGACGCCGCCTTCCGCGAGACCTTCCTTGAACTGTTCGGCGGCGGCAAGGCCGCACTGATTTTAGAGGATGAGAACAACGTGCTCGATTGCGGTATCGAGATCAAAGTACAGCCTCCCGGAAAAGCGCTGAGCACGATCAGCCTGATGTCCGGCGGCGAGATGGCCTTTGTAGCTATTGCCCTGTATTTCGCCATATTGAAGGTCCGTCCGACGCCGTTTTGCGTCATGGACGAGATCGAGGCAGCGCTCGACGAGGCCAACGTCGCCCGCTATGCCGCCTATATGCGCCGCATGGCCGACAACACCCAGTTCATCGTCATCACACACCGCCGCGGCACGATGGAAGAGGCCGATATGCTCTACGGCGTGACGATGCAGGAAAAGGGCGTCTCCAGCGTGATCGAGCTCGATCTCGAGAGCGCGCAGAAAACGATAGAGGAGTAGACCGCTATGGGATTTTTTGAAAAGCTGTTTTCGGGTCTGAGCAAGTCCCGCAAGAAGATGGTGGAACTCGAGGCCCTGTTCCAGGACTACGAGCCCGACGACGAGGACTTTTATGACGATCTCGAGGAGTTACTGGTGCTCTCCGATGTTGGCGGCGAGGCCGCCGAGGAGGTCGTGCGCGGCATGAAGCGCCTGACCTGGGACAAGCGCTACCGCCGGGGCGAGGAGGCGCGCGAGGGCCTGATCGGGCTGCTGACCGATCAGCTGAACGTCGGCGAGAGCGCACTGAAACTCGGCACGAAGCCGTCTGTGATTTTGATGGTCGGCGTCAACGGCGTCGGCAAGACGACTACGATCGGCAAGCTTGCCAATCAGTTTAAAAACGAAGGGAAAAAGGTCCTGCTTGTGGCGGGCGACACTTTCCGCGCCGCCGCGGCCGAGCAGCTCGATATCTGGGCGCAGCGCGCCGGTGTCGATATCGTGCGCCATGAGGAGGGGAGCGACCCTGCCGCTGTCGTCTATGACGGGCTATGTGCGGCCAAGGCCCGCGGCTGCGACATCGTGCTGATCGACACGGCTGGCCGCCTGCACAACAAGGCCAATCTTATGAACGAACTCGGCAAGATCCGCCACATCATCGACCGCGAATTGCCCGAGGCCGACGTCGAAACCCTGATGGTGCTCGACGCCACGACCGGCCAGAACGGTCTGCTGCAGGCCAAGCAGTTCCTCGACACCGCGGGTCTGACCGGCATCATCCTGACCAAACTCGACGGCACGGCCAAGGGTGGCATCGTCTTTGCCATCGCCAAGGAACTCAATCTGCCGGTCAAATACGTCGGCGTCGGCGAGGGGATCGACGATCTGATCCCGTTCAATGCCGAAAACTTTGTCACAGCCCTGTTCAAATCATAATTATTTCAGAAATAACGGAGAGTATTATGCCACTTACCAGTAAACAGCGCGCGCAACTGCGCGGTTTAGCAATGAATGCCGACTGCATCATTCAGGTCGGCAAAGGCGGGATCGGCGACAGTCTTGTCGAATCGGTGTCCGCCGCCCTCAAAGCCCGGGAACTTGTCAAGGGTAAAGTGCTGGAGAATTCCATGCTCACGGCCCGCGAGGCCTGTGACGCCCTCTGTGAGGCATGCAAGGCCGAGCCGGTCCAGGTCATCGGCAGCAAGTTTGTGCTCTATAAGCGCAACGAGAAAGAGCCGAAGATCGAACTTGTAAAGGACAAGAAAAAAGCATGAGGATCGCCATCTACGGCGGCAGCTTCAATCCGCCGCACCTGGGACATGTGGCCGCCGCGCGCACCGTGGCCGAGAGCGTCCGGCCCGACCGCCTTTTGATCGTGCCCGACAATCTGCCGCCCCACAAGGAACTGACAGAGGACAGCCCCGACAGTGAGGCGCGATTATCACTCTGCCGTCTGGCCTTTGCCGATGTTCCCGGTGCGGAGGTCTCCGATATCGAGCTCCGCCGCGAGGGCAGGAGCTATACGGCCAACACGATCGAAGAACTGCGGCAGCTGTATCCAAACGACGAGCTGCTGCTGGTCATGGGCTCGGATATGTTCCTGTGCTTTACCAATTGGTATCGCTTCCGCTATCTGCTCGATGAGTGTACGCTCGTCGTGCTCTCGCGCTATGAGGACGGAGACGCGCCGCTGCGCGAGCAGCGCGAGCTGCTGCAGCGCGAATACGGTGCGCGTGTGGAACTGATCCCCCACACGCCGCTCGAGATATCCTCGAGCGAGGTGCGCGACAAGCTCAGTCGGCGGCTCGGCTCCGACCTGCTTCCAGAGAACGTGTATGCCGAAATCATCCGACACCGCTGGTACAATGCCCAGCCGGAACTCAGCTGGCTGCGAGCGCGCAGCATCGAGTATCTCGACCCCAAGCGCATCTCCCACGTCATGGGCTGCGAGTACGAGGCCATGCAGCTGGCACAGCGCTGGGGTGAGGATCCGGAACTCGCCGCCGAGGCGGGGATCCTCCACGATATCACGAAGCGACTCAGCGTGGATGAGCAGTTGAAACTGTGTGAAAAATATGGTATCCTCAATACCGAGGAAGAGATAGCGAACCCGCAGACCCTTCACGCCAAAACCGGCGCCGCACTGGCGGCCGACCTGTTTGGCGTCAACGAGGCGGTGCGTGACGCGATCCGCTGGCACACCACCGGCAAACCCGATATGACGCTGCTCGAAAAGATCCTGTGGCTGGCCGATTATATCGAGCCGACGCGCGACTTTAAGGGCGTCGAGAGGGCGAGGGCGCTGGCCTATGACGACCTGGATGCCGCGCTGTATGAAGGGCTGCGCCACACCGTTGACCACCTGATAAAAAAGGGAAAACAACCGCTGCAAGATACGGCCGAAGCCGCCGCGTGGTACGCCGAGCGGATCGGCGAGCGCCGCGTATGAATCTTTACAAGGAGGAAACAAACATGCTTACTTCCAAAGAGATCGTCACGATCGCCGTCAAGGCGCTCAGCGACAAGAAGGCCCGCGATGTCAAGGTCCTGAAGACCGAAGCCCAGACCGTGCTGGCCGACTATTTTGTCATCTGCAACGGCAGCAGTTCCACGCATATCAAAGCCCTGGTCGACGAGGTCGACCGCCAGCTCAGCGAGGCCGGCGAGCCCCCGATCCGCCGCGAAGGCCTGCGCTCGGATATCTGGGTGCTGATGGACTTCGGCTGTGTGATCGTCCACGTCTTCACCGACGAGGCCCGCAAGTTCTATAACCTCGAGCGCCTGTGGAGCGACGCCGAGGTGATCGACCCCGATGCACTGCTCGGCGAAGCCGAAAAATAAAACGATAATGACCATCGGATGGCGAAATCAATCGATGATTCGATTGATTTCGCTGCCAAACGACAGGTTTGGCAGCGAATGATTCCTTGAATCATTCGCCCGTTGCTCATTGCAATGAGTATATGGCAAAACAGCGTGGCTGTTTTGCTGCGCCGCAAAGCGGCGCGGCGAAAAGCTTTTTGGCTTTTCGCCATCCTATAATCATTATAGAACAATAGTAGGAGAGCGTATCCGTATGAAATACGATTTTGCCGCCATCGAAAAGAAATGGCAGGCCAGGTGGGAAGAGAGCAAGCCCTATGCGGCCGAGACCGGCAGTGACAAGCCCAAATTCTACGGCCTGATCGAGTTCCCGTACCCCAGCGCCGCCGGACTGCATGTGGGCCATCCGCGCCCCTTCACGGCCATGGACATCGTCACGCGCAAAAAGCGCATGGAGGGCTATAACGTCCTCTATCCGATCGGCTTTGACGCCTTCGGCCTGCCCACCGAAAACTTTGCCATCAAAAACCACATTCATCCTGCCATCGTCACCAAGCGGAATATCGAGAACTTTACCCGCCAGCTGAAGATGCTGGGCTACGGCTTTGACTGGGACCGCGTGGTCGATACCACTGATCCGCAGTACTACAAGTGGACGCAGTGGATCTTCCTGCAGCTCTTTAAAAACGGCCTTGCCTACAAGACCACGATGCCCGTCAACTGGTGCACAAGCTGCAAATGCGTTCTGGCCAATGAAGAAGTGGTCGAGGGCAAGTGTGAGCGCTGCGGCAGCGACGTTATCCGCAAGGAAAAGAGCCAGTGGATGCTCGGCATCACGAAGTATGCCCAGCGCCTGATCGACGATCTGGACGACGTCGACTATATCGAGCGCGTCAAGACTCAGCAGCGCAACTGGATCGGCCGCTCCACCGGTGCGGAGGTCCGCTTCCAGACCACAGCCGGGGACGAGCTGACGATCTTTACGACCCGCCCCGATACGCTCTTCGGTGCGACCTACATGGTCCTGGCCCCGGAGCACCCCTATGTCAAGCAGTGGAAGGACAAGATCGCGAACTGGACTGAGGTCGAAGCCTATGTGGCCGAGGCCGCCCGCAAGTCCGATTTTGAGCGCAGCGAGCTCAACAAGGACAAGACCGGCGTGAAGATCGACGGTGTGCGCGGCATCAACCCGGTCAACGGCAAAGAGATCCCGATCTTCATTTCGGACTATGTGCTTGTCACCTACGGCACCGGCGCCATCATGGCCGTGCCGGCCCATGACGACCGCGACTGGGCCTTCGCCAAAAAGTTCGGTTGCGAGATCGTCGAGGTCGTCGCCGGCGGCGATGTTGAAAAAGAGGCCTTCACGCTCAAAGACGACACCGGCATCATGGTCAACTCCGGCTTCCTCAACGGCCTGACGGTCAAGCAGGCGATCCCCACCATGATCAACTGGCTCCACGAGCAGAAGATCGGCGAGGAGAAGATCAACTTCAAGCTGCGCGACTGGGTGTTCTCCCGCCAGCGCTACTGGGGCGAGCCGATCCCGCTGGTCAACTGCGAGAAGTGCGGCTGGGTCGCGGTACCCGAGGAGCAGCTGCCCGTTGTGCTGCCACAGGTCGACTCCTACGAGCCCACGGACGACGGCGAGTCTCCGCTCTCGAAGATGACCGACTGGGTCAACACCACCTGCCCCTGCTGCGGCGGCCCCGCCCGGCGCGAGACCGACACCATGCCGCAGTGGGCCGGCTCGAGCTGGTACTATCTGCGCTATATGGACCCGCACAACGACAGCGCGCCTGTCTCCAAGGAGAGCGAATCGTACTGGGGCCCGGTCGACTGGTACAACGGCGGCATGGAGCACACCACGCTCCACCTCCTGTACAGCCGTTTCTGGCACAAGTTCCTCTATGATATCGGCGTGGTCCACACGAAGGAGCCCTATTTCAAGCGCACAAGCCACGGCATGATCCTGGGCCAGAACCCCCACTATGTCGGCAATGTCGACAGCGAGGAGGAGAAGCAGGCCCTGATCGAAAAGTACGGCAACCAGGCGCTGCGCCCGGCCGTCAAGATGTCCAAGTCCCTCGGCAATGTCGTCAACCCCGATGACGTCGTCAAGGCCTACGGCGCCGACACGATGCGCGTCTATATCATGTTCATCGGTGACTTTGAGAAGACCGCCACCTGGTCGGACGAAGCCGTGAAGGGCTCGAAGCGCTTCCTGGACCGCTGCTGGAATCTGATGGATCTGGCCGCGGACGACGAGAACGTATCGAAGAAGAACGAGCCGATCATCCACAAGACCATCAAAAAGGTCTCCGAGGATATCGACAGCCTGAAGCTGAACACGGCGCTGGCCGCGCTGATGACGATGGTCAACGAGTTGTATCTCAACGGTGCCACGAAGGGCGATCTCGAGTATCTGATGCTGATGCTCTCTCCCTTTGCCCCGCATATCGTCGAGGAAATGTGGGAGCTGACCGGCTTTGCCGCCAAATACGGCAAGATGGCCATGCAGATGCCCTGGCCGCAGTATGAGGCGAGCAAGACCGTCGCCGCCGAGCAGGAGATGGCTGTGCAGATCAACGGCAAGGTCCGCGGCACGATCGTTGTTCCGACCGGTGCGGACGAAGCCACGGTTGTCGCCGCAGCCACCGCGGATGAGAAGATCGCCCGCCGGCTCGAGGGCATGAGCATCGTAAAGACGATCGTCGTCAAAAATAAAATTATCAACATCATCGTAAAACCTGCCAAGTAATTGGAAAGAAATCATTGACAAACCTCTGTTTTCTCGGTATAATACCACTGCTAAAAAGCCTATGTTCCTAAGCATTGGCCCTTAAGGTGCCGCAAGGCGCATTTGGAGGGAGGGAAATACATGTCTGAAATCTACGTCAAAGAGAACGAGTCTCTGGATAACGCTCTGAAAAGATTCAAGCGCAGCTGCGCCAAGTCTGGCGTTCTGGCCGATCTGAGAAAGAAGGAGTACTACCAGAGCCCCAGCGTGAAGCGCCGTAAGAAATCCGAGGCTGCTCGCAAGAACAAGAACAAGCGCTTCTATTAATGAATGCCGTAAAACCACCGCCGATTGATAGGCGGTGGTTTTTCACTTTCATGATAAAAACGGCATTGTTCACAAAAAAGCCTTTACAATTGCAAAACTTCGGGTATAATAAGCGCAGATGCGCTTATTATATTTCATCTACGCCGTTTTTCTCGCCGCTGGCGCGGCAACCGAAAAACATGGCGAATTATACCATAAGGCGTCTGGCCTTATGGTATAATAAGAAATAGATTGAACCCAATGAATCAGACACAGACATAGAAACAGAAAAGGAGATACTACGCATGGCTGAAATCATCATCAAAGACGCCGCTCAGTTCGAGCAGGAGGTCCTGAAATCCGAGCTCCCCGTCCTTGTGGACTTTTGGGCCACCTGGTGCGGTCCCTGCCGTATGCAGGCGCCCGCCGTCGCTGAGATCGCTGCGGAGCAGGCCGGCAAGGTCAAGGTCGCCAAGGTCGACGTGGATGAGGTTCCGGAGCTCGCCCAGAAGTACGGCATTTCCAGCATCCCCTCGCTGCTGATCTTCAAGAACGGCGCCGTTGCCAACATGGTCGTCGGCGTCCACTCCAAGGGCCAGCTCGAAGCGCTGCTTGGCTGAAAATGATATGAAAAAGGCGTAACCGCGGATCGGTTACGCTTTTTTCATATCCGTTGTCTGAATCCGTTTTATCGGACACTCTCTGTGGTATTCTGACATCAGAAAAACACAGGGAGGTCATAAAGATGAAAGGATATTTCACCGCACAGGGCTATTACGGGATTGTTGACGGACGGTATGTGCTCTTCGCCTCGGAGTCGGAATACTACGAGGCCATGGAGGATTGATTTCAGTTTTAGTTCTGGGCGCCGGTGATCTCGCCGCCGCCCAGAACAGTATCGTCTTGATACAGTACGGCGGCCTGCCCGGGCGTGGGAGCGCGCTGCGGTTCGTCAAACAGAATGCTGACGGTCTCGCCATCGAGCGGATTAACTGTGGCCGCCTGCTCTCGCTGGCGATAGCGCAGCTTTACATGGCAGCGAAACGGCGCAGTCGGAGCCGTACCCGCGATCCAGTTCATGTGCTGAACCATGACATGCCGCGCAAAAAGCGCTTCTCTGCCGCCAAGATAGACCGTGTTGTTCTCCGGGCAGATCCGGCAGACGTAGAGCGGCTCCGGAGAAGAGATCCCCAGTCCCTTGCGCTGACCGACCGTGTAACGGATCAGGCCTTTGTGCGTCCCCATCGGTCTGCCGTCAACGGAGAGAAACGGTCCGGGCGGATAGCGTTTGCCGGTATAGGCCTCGATCGCCCTGGCGTAATCCCCATCCGGCACAAAGCAGATATCCTGGCTCTCCGCTTTATCGGCCGTCGCAAAGCCGTGGGCGGCGGCAATCTCACGCACCTCTGTTTTGCGCAGTGTACCGAGCGGAAACAGCGTGTGGGCGAGCTGCTGTTGCGTCATGGCGTAGAGCACATAGCTCTGATCCTTGGTCGGATCGAAGGCTTTTTTCAGATAGTAGACGTCGTTATGTCGCTCGATTCGGGCATAATGCCCGGTGACGACCTTGTCACAGTCGAGGATCCGGGCGCGGTCAAACAGCTTCCCAAATTTCAAAAAACGATTACAGTCGATACAGGGATTTGGAGTCATGCCATTTTCGTAGCTTCGAATAAATGGTTCGATAACCTCTCGATAAAACTCGTCCTTAAAATTGAAGACGTAATAGGGCATGCCGAGCCGGTAGGCGACACTCCTGGCGTCCTCGGTATCGCGCAGGGAACAGCAGCTGCGTTCACAGGAGGTATCCTCGGGCAAGTCATAGAGCTTCATCGTACAGCCGATACAGGAAAAACCTGCCTCTTTGGTTAAAAGAGCGGCGACGCTGCTGTCAACGCCGCCGCTCATTGCGATCAATGCTTTCTTCATGCGATCTCAACAGCCCCCTTGGATTTGGTTCACTCTGAATTAATTGCCTATCTTTTTGATATGTAATAGACTTTAATACTGACAGACTGCTTTGTCAAGGGACAAATGAGTGTTGAGATACAGCTATGGACTCAGGCCAGATCGAAGGAAACGAAATCGAAGGTGCCGCCCTGGCCCTCGACGGAGAAGTAGAGCGCCTCTTTCTCACCGAGACCGCCGGGCAGCTCGCCGGTAAAGCTCTTGCCGGTGGTGCAGGTCTCCACGGGGATGCGCAGGATCACGTCGCCGTGCTCCTTCGTGCGCACCGTGACCGCGCAGCCGTTGCCGTAGCCCTGCAGATTGACGGTGAGGGTCTTCGTCTCGCGCAGGTCGAAGTACTTGAAGCCGACCGTGCAGCCCGTGCAGAAGTTCGAAACGTACTGGTCGGGGCCTTCCTCGCGGTCGACGCCCTTCTGCGTCAGGAAGGGGTTGAGACCCTTGCGGTATTTGATCATGGACATAAAGCGGGTGCCGCTCTTGCCGTAGACGTTGCAGGCGATGTAGGCCGGGTAGTGGCCGTGGCCCTCGAGCGGGGCGTTGTTGAGACCGCAGGAGGTCATCTCGGCCTGATAGAATTTGCCGTCCTCAAAGCGGATCTCCTCGGCGCAGGCCTGGCGGGAGGACTGCTTGCGGTTGGAGTGGCGGTGATAGAAAATGTAATAATGGCCCTCGATCTCGATCAGCGAGCCGTGGGTGTTGCCGGTGCACATGCGCGCATGCTCCACATCGGGCACGCCGGGCAGACCGATATCGCCGCAGCTGACCAGAATACCGCCGTACTCGAAACCGTGATCGGGGTAGTCCGAGACCGCGTAGCAGAGGTTGTGGCTGTTGAGCGAGCTGTATATGAAGTAGTATTTGCCGTTGAACTTGCGCATGGAGCTGGCCTCGCCGAAGGGCTGCTGCTCGTAGGGGGTGCCCTTGGCCTCGTCGCCGGTGAGCACGCCGATATAGCGCAGTTCGTCGCCGGAGATGACCGTCAGCATGTCCTTGGTGTCGATCTCAAAGAACATCGGACCGTGCTTGGTCGGCTGTGAGCCGTCGAGCAGGATCGGGTTGCCGCCGAAAGCAAAGCCGGTATACAGATAGAGCCGTCCGTCGTCGTCCTTCAGGCAGCCGGGGTCGAACTGGAAGGGCTCATTCCGCTTGCCGATGGGCGTTCCGTCCTGATACTTCACATATCCGTAGAATTCATACTTGCCGGCGGGCTCGTCACACACGGCGACCGAGATCATCTTCGTGCCGCCCATGAAGTAATAGAGATAGTAGCGGCCGTCGTCACCGACAACCATGTCCGGTGCGGCGAGACCGTTGGTGACGCGGATCTTCGGCGCGGCGGGGTCCTGCTCGCGCTTATAGATGCAGCCGTGGCAGGTCCAGTTGCCGAGATCGTCCACCGGGGCCGACCAGCACATATAGTCGCCCAGACAGAAGTTGATGCCGTTGAAAAGGTCGTGAGAGCCGTAAACATAGACGCGGCCGTTTACAACATGGGGTTCCGCATCGGGGATGTATTCCCAGCTGGGAAGATAGGGGTTGAACGCCTGACGTGTTTTCATGGTTGCCTCCTTAAACTATTATCGGGATGTATATGTATCACTATAATATATTGTTTTGCTCCTCGACAATCAAAAATTTTGAAGGGAAAGCATTTTTTTGCTCAATTTTACCTATCGCAGCACCGTAATGAGAGACCAGAGAGGGAAAAATTGCACAAAGCACTTGCGAAACGGATGTGTTTTGTTTATGATAAAAATATAATATCAGGCGTGTTGAGCGCGGAGCAGAAACGCTTTTCGCCTGGGTTATCATGAATGAATTGTTTACCGGAGGACGAGCTATGAAGAAGTTATTGGCAATTCTATTGGCACTGTTGCTCTGCCAGGGCGTTACTGCGCTGGCCGAGGGCCGCGAGGTCGAGGGCGCGATCGTCATTCCCGCCGCGGACGCAAGCTTTACCGAGGGCAAGGGCGTCTCGATCGAGAACAAGAAGGCGGCTACCGAGTACGACGCCGAACACGGCATGATCATCAACCTCGCCAAGGACGGCGAGATCACCTTCACGGTCCCCGAAGGGGCCGACGGCACGTTTGACCTCTATCTGACCGTCTCGAAGATGATGGTACAGTTTACTTCCCAGCCCTTCTCCTTCAGCATCAACGGCGAAGATGCCTGGTCGGTGCCGATCAACTGCCAGGTTTCTGCGGACTCGCCGGCAAAGTATGATACCGACGGCGCGGAGTATAACACCGGCTCGATCTTTGACGACGGCCGTTTCCTGATCGCCGAGGGTGTGGCGCTGAAGCCGGGCGACACCGTGACCGTGATCGCCAGCTACGGCGGCAAGGGCCCGAGTCTCAAGGGCATGGTGTTCCCGGGCGTGGCTGCGCTCACGCTGGCCCCCGCCGGCGCCGAGGTAGCCGTGGGCTATGACTATACGCTGCCCGAGGCCGAAGAAATCGACCCGAGCGATCCTCTCTCCGGCAAGACCATCCTCTGGATCGGCTCCTCCGTCACCTACGGTGCGCAGTCGGGCGGCCACTACTCGATGGTCGACGCGGTGGAAGATCTGCACAGCGCTCTGGTCTGCGAGAAATACGCGATCAGCGCCACGACCCTGGTAAACACCGGCGAGGATTCCTACGTGGGCCGCCTGAAGCGCATTCCCAAGAGCAAGACCCCCGATCTGATCGTGGTGCAGCTGTCCACCAACGACGCCACCACCAACAAGCCCTTCGGCGAGATCTCCGACAGCAAAGACCTTGCGGATTTTGACGACACCACGATCGCCGGAGCCATCGAAACCATCATTGCCTATGCGCGCGATACCTTTAACTGCCCCGTGTGCTTCTATACCGGCACCTACTGCCAGAAGGAGCACTACGACGAAATGGTGCAACTGCTGCTCGAGATCCAGAAGAAATGGGACATCGGCGTGATCGACATGTTCAACAATCCCGACATGACCGCGGTTTACGGCACCGAGCAGTACAACACCTATATGTACGATGAGGTACATCCGTTCCGGGTGGGCTATGTGGAATGGTGGACACCCGTGATCGACGCAGCTTTGACAGAATATATGGGATAAATACAGGAGTGCCCCGTTTCAATGCAAAGGGAAACGGGGCACTTTAATAACAAAAATGTTATAGATAGAAAGATGAAATTGGAATCCATAGAAGAAATAAATTGCTTGCAAGAATTAGGGAATTCTTATATAATAGTCTCAATATTAGCTATATACTTGAGGCGGATATGGCCGCTCATTTGGTTATTTTTCCAGCTAAGCGCAGCTTTTTCGTGATAGGGAGGGTTCATAAAACGTGAAATATGTCTTGAATCAAAGCAATTATCATGATTTCGGCGTCTATGAGAAAAACAAACTTCCCGGCCGCAGCTACTTTGTGCCCTATCCGGATCGCGCGGCGGCGGACAGCGTTTCTCCCAAGGAAAAACGCTATGCATCCGAAAAAGTCATCTGCCTGAACGGGCAATGGGATTTTCATTTCTATCCCCGTCCGGCTGAGCTGCCGGAGGTCCTGGATACGGACATGGTCGCTTTTGACAAGATCGACGTACCGGCCTGCTGGCAGTTTCGCGGCTATGATCGGCCCTTCTATGTCAATATCCGCTATCAGTTTCCGTTCAAGCCCCCGGTGATCCCGACGACCGAGCGGGTCGGCACGGTGTTTACCTGGATGGGCGTGGATCAGGCGATCTCTCCGCGCTGGAAACACCCGGACGAGTATAATTTCGTCGGCGTGTATCGGCGCAGTCTGACGATCACGGACACGGGCAAGAACTATGTGATCTCTTTCCTGGGCGTGGCGAGCTGCCTCGACCTCTATCTGAACGGAGCCTTTGTCGGCTATTCCGAGGGCGCGCACAACGTTGCGGAGTTCGATCTGAGCGGCCTGCTGCACGAGGGGGAGAACGAGCTCGTGGCCGTCGTGCACCGCTGGTGCACCGGCACCTATCTCGAAAGCCAGGATATGTTCCGCAACAACGGCATTTTTCGCGATGTGCTGCTGCGCATCTCCGAACCGACCGATTTTCAGGATCTGAATGCCGTCACGAAAAAGACGGGGGAGACCTATACGCTGACGCTGACGGCCTCTACACTCTCCGATACCAATGTGACCTTCACGCTGGAGGGGCACGGCCTGCACGAGACGAAGACAGTAGCGACCACAGGGAAGAGCGCGACGGTGAGCTTTGAAAACCTCTCCGTTTCCGAGTGGAGCGCCGAGGAGCCGACACTCTATACGATTTACTATGAGACCGCGACGTCCTGCGTCCGCGAGCGCATCGGCTTTAAAACCGTGGAGATCCGCGGCGACGTGTTCCTGCTCAACGGCAGAAAGATCAAGTTCAAAGGTGTCAATCACCACGATACCAGCCCTACCAACGGATATACGATGACTCCCGATGAGATCGAGCGGGACGTGAAGCTCTGCAAGGAGTTCAATATCGATACGATCCGCACGTCCCACTATCCGCCGGATCCGCTGCTTTTGGAGCTGGCCGACGAATACGGTATCTATATCGTCGACGAAAACGATCTGGAGACGCACGGCACCTGGTCTCATCAGATCCCGCCTACCTACAACACCATCAGCCACGATCCCAAGTGGCAGCCGCGCTATCTCGACCGCATCACGCGGCTCTATCAGCGCGACAAGCTCCACGCCAATACGGCCATTGTCATGTGGTCGCTCGGCAACGAGGCCGGCGGCTATGCGAATACCGACGCGATGTACGACTATCTGAAGGCACACTCCGCACTGCCTGTGCACTACGAGAGTGCGGTGCACTGTAAGCGCATCGCCTATGATGTCGGCAGCGAGATGTACCCGAGCGTGGAGAATGTACATAAGGTCGGCGAGCACTGCCGCAAGCAGGCGCCGCTCAATGACAGGCCGTACTTCCTTTGCGAGTACGCGCACGCGATGGGTGTCGGCCCGGGCAATACCGAGGCCTACTGGAAGGAAATCTACGCCTACGACAATCTCATGGGCGGCTGCGTCTGGGAGATGGTCGATCACGCGGTGCGTCACGCCGACGGCAGCTTCACCTACGGCGGCGACCACGGCGAGTGGGAGCACGACGGGAATTTCTGCGTCGACGGCATCTTTTATCCCGACCGCCAGCCATCGGTCGGCGCGAAGATCATCCGCTTTATCTACCGCCCGATCCGGGTTTCGCATGTCAGCGGCAAGAGCTTTGAAATCTTCAACACCACGGCTTTTTCCGACGGTCGGCGTTATGAGTTGACTTTTGCCTGGAATGACGGCAGTACGTCGTCTGTCCGGCCCGAGGTCGCCCCGCTGACAAAGGCAAAGCTGGAGCTCCCCGTCGGGCAGAGTGTGGACGGCAATTGCAGCGCGATCGTCACGACGGTCGACACTGTGACGGGTCAGACAGTTTCTGAGGAGCAGCTGGTGCTCGCGCAGAAGCTGCCGGCCGCGCCAGAGACAAAGCCCCTGCCGGATATCTTCTCTGTCGTGGACGGAAAGCCCCGCCTGACACTGCCAAACGGCGAGGTGCTCAGCGGCAGCGAGCAGTACACGCTCCTCTACCGCGCTGCGACGGACAACGATACCAACCCCTTGTTCCAGAACACGATGAAGCCGTATTTCGATCAGAAAGAAGAGCTCGTCTCCTGCGAGGAGATCGAAAACGGCATGAAGGTCGTCACCAAGGTTTCCAATAAAAAGGCAAAATTCCTTGTGACGGACATCTATCAGGGGACGGCCGACGGCATCCTTGTTACAAGCCGGCTGCACTGTGTGTCCGGCGGCGGCAATGTGCCGCGCTTCGGCAAGTGCTTTAGTCTCAGTGACAAGTTCGACGCGGTGACCTATACCGCCCGCAGCGGCGAGAGCTACTGCGATATGAAGGAGCAGTTCCCGATCCGCACGGTGCAGTGCACGGTCGCAGACATGACCGAGCCGAACATCAGACCGCAGGAGAGCGGCAACCGCTGCGACTGCAGAGAGGCCGCCGTCTCCGACGGGAAGAGCGTCGTGAGCTTTGCGGCAATCGAGAAGCCCTACGAGCTCGGCATCAAGCCCTATACTGACAAGGCGCTGTTTGCCATGAAGCACCGCAAGGACGAGAAACGCACCGGGACTTATGTAACGGTGCAGGCCTTCCAGCAGGGCATCGGCACCGGCGCCTGCGGACCGGCCATCATGCCGGAGTTCTGCTATCCGGCCAAAGCGGATTATGAGCTGAAATTCCTGATTCGCGTTTCCGGTTGCTGAGCGACCGATTGTGTCAAAATCATAACGGATTATGCCAGCTGCTACACATTTGTGTGTGGCTATGCTACAATGGACGCAGGCATTCCGAAAGGGCTCTATGTCAATAGTTGGGGTAGAGCAAAAAGAAGAAACCTAATACAAAGGAGTATGTGGCAGGCCACATGCTCCTTTGTATTAGGTGCTATGCGGC
>ONNS01000137.1 GCA_900319275.1 uncultured Eubacteriales bacterium | reverse complement strand
CGTTTCTTCCTTATCACGATTACGGCAGGGGCGGACGCGGATGGCGTGACCTCTGGCAGGACTCTCTGGCATTGCTCCTGAGGAATCCCGCTGATGCGAGGGACGACCTCGTAAGCTATTTCGCCGGCGTCAGAATGGACGGCTCGAACGCTACGATCATCGGAGCCAAGAAAGGCGAGTTTATCGCTGACCGCAACGGCATCCCGAGAGTGTGGATGGATCACGGCTTCTGGCCCGTGTTCACCGTGGACCTTTATCTGAGCCAGACGGGGGATTACGATTTCCTTTTCGAGAAACAGCCTTATTTCAAGGACCGCATGATATTAAGAGGCGAGCGCTTTGACGACAAGTTCGATCATGATTCAGAACCCAAGGAACTGACCGAGTCGGGCAGCGTTTATCAGGGTACCGTGCTCGAACATCTCCTGACTGAAGTCGTGACACAGTTCTTTGATTGCGGCGAACACGGTAATATGAAGCTTAGAGGCGCCGACTGGAACGACGCGCTGAACATCTCGCCGGAGGAAGAGGCGGAGAGCGTAATGCTCTCCGAGCAGTTCTGCCTGGCACTGCGCGAGCTGAAAGCGCTGATGCTTTGGATTGGGGATGCGGAATATGCCGCTTTCTGTCAAAAGGCCTATGACGAAATGAAGACCGCTATCAACCGCGCGGCCTGGGACGGCGGCTGGTACTGCCGGGCCCTGGCTCCCACGGAGAGCATCGGCTCGAAGGATTCGAGCGGCAGCAAGATCTACTTAAACGCCCAGACCTGGGCCGTGCTGGGGGACGTGGTGCCCCATGACAGACTCCCCGCGCTGCTGAAGGCCGTGGACGGTCTGGAGCGGGACTTCGGCTTCCCGCTGAACGATCCGCCGTACCAGGGCTACGATCCCATGGCGGGGCGCATGTCCGGCATGCTGCCGGGGCTCTTTGAAAACGGCGGAGTCTACTGCCACGCCAGCGCCTTCAAAATCCTGATGGACTGCGCTCTGGGCCGAGGCGACGAGGCCCTGCGGACGCTCAAAAAGATCATGCCAGACAGTGAGAAAAACCCCTCCGCCCGGTCCGGCGCAGAGCCTTACGTCTTCACCAACTGCTATTCCACCCATCCCAAGTATTACGGCCGCTCCTACCAGAGCTGGACCACCGGCACCTCGGCCTGGAGCCTGATGGGTCTGTACGAGGGCATTCTCGGCGTGAAGCGGGACTTTGATGGCCTGCGGATCGAGCCCGCTTTTCCAGGCGATTGGGAGCATGCGGAGATGACAAGACGCTTTCGCGGCACGGACTATGCCATCCGCTATCGCCGCACGGGCGAGGCAGGCATCACCGTGGATGGCAAGCAGATCAAAGGAACACTTCTGCCCGATTTTCGGGACGGGAAAACCCATCAGATAGAAGTGCATATTTGACGCGATCTTACAATTTCGGGCGGGATTTCGCAATAAAACCGCACAGAAATCCCGTACAATGAGGACACAAGGAAAAATCAAACCACTACAACAAAACTGACAGGAGGCATACACATGGCACGCGTTAAGAAAGAATACGATGCCGAAGGCGTGAAGCTTACCATGCGCACGCGGGACTATCTCGCGGACATGAGCGGCCAGCTGGCGCTCGGTATCATGGGCAACCTGGTGGGTCAGATGACCTACTTCTACACCGACAAGGTCGGTATGGCCGTCGGCTCGGTCGGCGTGGTCATGGCGATCGCAAAGATTCTGGACGCCTTTACGGACGTGATTTTCGGCAACGTCGTCGATCATTCCCGCGGCGGAAACAAGAAGTACTTCCGTTGGATGATCGCCCTGGCGGTCCCGGCCGCAGCCATCGTGGCGCTGATGTTCATGGTCCCGAAGAATGCGGCCAGCGGCGCGCAGGTCGCCTATGCCCTCGTCACCAACGTTCTGCTCAGCGCTGTGATCTATACCATGATCGCCACGCCCTTCTCCGCGGTCATGGTGGTGCGCACCAAGTCCAACAGCGAACGCGCCAGCATGGGCGTCTTCCGCGCGGTGGGCAACTACGGTGCGGGCATGATCATCGCCATCGCGACGATCCCCGTGACCAACATGCTGGGCGGCACCCAGGACGCCTGGATCAAGTACGGCGTCGTGCTGGCCCTGTTCGTGCTGCTGCTGTTTTTGATCTGCTGGCTCAACGGCCACAAGGCCGCCTTTACCCGCGAAGCGGAGGGCGAGAGCGGCGTTCCCGCGCAAGCGGAGGAAGAGCCTGTTCCCTTCGGCCCGGCTATGGGAATGCTCTTTAAGAACAAGTACTGGGTCATCGTTCTGCTCTTCAATCTGATCACCGCCGTCACTAACGCCATCTCGGCTTCTTCTGCCGCGTACTACACCAAGTGGATCTTCGGCAATGACAACCTGGTCGCCCTGTTGGGCGGTCTGGGCCTGGCAGCTACCGTGGTCGGCTTCATCCTCTCCAAGCCCATCATTGCGAAGCTCGGCGTGACGAAGACCGTTTCCTTCGGCTGCCTGGGTGCGGCGCTCTTCGCCGGCATCCGCTGCCTGGCCCCGGCCAATCTTGTCATGTACGCTGTTACGAGCCTGTTTGGCAGCTTCGTGCAGATCCCGCTCATGTGCCTTTACGGTGTGCTGCTGGCTATGGCGGTGGACTATAACGAGTGGAAGTATGACAAGAAGCTGGTCGCCATGTCCGGCGGCGCCATCGGCTTCGGCAACAAGGTCGGCAGCGGGATCGGTTCTCTGGTTCTCAGCGCCTTCCTGGCCATCGGCGCCTACGACGCGACCCTGGCAGTCGTCAGTCAGTCCATGCGCTGGTCCATTTACGGGTTCTCCAACTATCTGCCGCTGGTCATCAATCTGCTGATGTACTTCATCTTCCGCGGCTTCGACCTGGAGCAGAAGCTGCCGCAGATGCGTGCGGAAGTGGAAGCCCGCAAGGCC
>ONNS01000054.1 GCA_900319275.1 uncultured Eubacteriales bacterium | reverse complement strand
CGGCGACGTGCGAGGCGGATGGACAGACGGTCTACACGGCGAGCTTCACCAACACGGCGTTCAGCACGCAGAGCAAGACGGTGGAGATCCCGGCTACGGGCCATGCGTACGGCGATCCGAGCTATACGTGGTCGAACGATAACAAGAGCGTGACGGCCACGCGCGTCTGCGGCAATGACAGCAGCCATACGGATACCGAGACGGTCAACACGACGAGCCAGACCACAGCGGCGAAGTGCGAGGCGGCGGGACAGACGGTCTACACGGCAAGCTTCACCAACACGGCGTTCAGCACGCAGAGCAAGACGGTGGAGATCCCGGCCACGGGCCATGCGTACGGCGATCCGACCTATACCTGGTCGAACGATAACAGCAGCGTGACGGCCACGCGCGTCTGCGGCCATGACAGCAGCCATACGGATACCGAGACGGTCAACACGGAGAGCCAGACCACCGCGGCGAAGTGCGAGGCGGCGGGACAGACGGTCTACACGGCGAGCTTCAACAACAGCGCGTTCAGCACGCAGAGCAAAACGGTGGAGATCCCGGCGCTGGGACATACGCCCGTCAAGACGGAAGCCAAGGCGGCGACCTGCACGGAAGCTGGCAACAGCGAATACTACAGCTGCTCGGTATGCGAGAAGCACTTCAGCGATGAGGCCTGCACGGCGGAGATCGCGTCCGGGGCGTGGGTGATCGATGCGCTTGGCCATGATTGGGGTGAAGTCGAATACACCTGGGCGAACGACTACAGCAGTGTAACGGCAACCGGGACCTGCGCGCGTGACAGCAGCCATACGGTGACCGAGACAAAGCCCACTTCCTACACGAATACTTCCGACAGCAGAGTGTTTACAAGCGAAGCGTTTTCCAACAGCGCTTTTGCTGTTCAGACGAAGACCGTACCGCTGTACTCCGTGGCTTTCTTCAAGAATGTGCAGACTGAATTCACCGAGTCGGAGCTCGTGCTGGAAAACAGCAAGATAAGCAGGCCGGAGACAGACCCGACCAGGGAGGGCTGTGTATTCGGCGGCTGGTATGTGATGGATGAGAGCGCGGGCTGGGAAGACACCTCTCTCGGTGAATTGCTGTCCGAATGGGATTTGAATAACGGGGACCAATACATGCGGCCCTGGAACTTCGACAGCGACACGGTCACAGAAACGACAAGTCTCTACGCAAAGTTTACCAGGCCGAGACATGTGATCAGTCTGGATACAGAAGAGGGCTTCACGGTGTCTGTAGCGGTGTACGGAAGGCCTGTCGCCGGTCCCGACATGGAAGCGCCTGAGGAGGCGGACGTGACGGTTACCGTGACGGCTCCGGAGGGCAACGGATTCACCGAGCATGCCAGCTGCAGCTTCTCCTATGGAAATGACGAGTGGGTGGATGCGGAGACAGTCTCTTCATCGCTGGAAACGGCGGTCTTCACCTTCAAAATGCCCGATCAGGATGTGACCGTACATGCCGGTGGGGACACTGATCCGGTTCATACGCTGAGCATACAGACCATTCAGCCGGCGCAGCCGCAAAGCCCGTTCACCGTGACAATGAAAGGTAATGTATTCGGGGAAGAGGGGATGGACGTCACAAATCTGGGCTCGGTAAAGCTGCTCTACGATCGGTATGTAACGGCAGTTATCACGACCGAGGGCAACTATGAGCCCAGAGTCTTCCTGAACGGAGAGAGCCTGGAGATCGCAGACAGTCAATTCACCTTCACACTCACGGCCGACAGCAGCCTTGTCATAACCGGGCGCCCATTCAGTATTACCATCGGCGAGGTCGCCAACGGAACACTGACGGCGTATGCCAACAATGAGGCGGTGACAGAGGCCAACGCGGGAGACAGAGTTAAGTTTATTTATTACGCTGCGGAGGACGGATATGAGATCAAGAGCATCACCTACACCGCAGAGAACGGCGGCGATCCGCAGCCGATCCTGGAACCCGAACCTTCCGCACCTCCCACACTCACCATGCCGAGCGCCGACATCGCTGTTTCGGCGGTGACGGCAAAGATGTTCATGGTTTCGGTTGACTGGGACAGTCAAAAGGGAACGGTGAACCTGAGCATACCGGCAGACCGATGCAGAGTTAAACCCGATTATTGTTTGTCATACCTGGTAGAGGTCGGCGCTCCGGTTACGATGAGCGCAGCTCCGGCCGAGGGATATACGCTGGGAGCCATTTCCGGTCCCGATGATCTGGTGCTGAACGAGAACAGCTTCGTCATGCCTGAAGCAGGCGTATGGATGTACGTCAACTTTGACCCGATGATCACGGTGATCTCCCCGGAGAACGGGACGGTGGCGGTCTATGATGAGGATGGCAGCCCTGTCAACGGCAGCGCGCCGGTCGAGACGACACTGCGCCTGGAAGTCCAGCCGCAGGAGGGGTATCGGGTGGAGAGCGTCTCCTACACGGCAGACGGTCAGGTGCATGCGCTGTCACTGGATGATCTGACATTCAGTATGCCGGATTCGCCTATCACGATTCAGGCGGTATTCGTACCTATCCAATACCAGATCACCGGCACCGGCGCCGTGAGCGACGGTTACGGAACACTGACAGCCTACGTGGGCGGCCAGGAAGTGACCAGCGCCGCCGCTGGAACCGAGGTCACACTGACCTATACCCCCAACAATGCGGATGGCCAGGAGCACCTGCTCAGCGGCATTACCGTGCAGGGCGCTACGACAACGCAGAACCTTTCACCGTCTGGCACGCCTGCTTCTGCGACGTTTACCATGCCGGCGGAGGATGTGAATATTTCTGCTTCCTTTGCGTAATAACCGCCCATACAACAACAGCAAGACCTTATCGAATACCTCAGCAGGAGGAATCACACATGAAAAAGATCATTTCCCTTCTTCTGACCGCTGCGCTCTTCGCCGCTCTGGGCCTCCCGGCCCTGGCGGCGGAGCCGGAAGGCCACAGCCAGATGGATGTGGCGGGCGCGCCCAGCGGTCTGGTGATGACCGCGGACGGCAGCCTTCTGGTCACGGATGTATACAATAAGTGCGTCTGGAAGGTCAGCCGGGGCGAGAGCACCCGCTATGCCGGACAAGAGGGCGTGTTGGATAAGGACGGGGAGCCCATCGGCGGCTATAAGGACGCTGCCCTGGAGGAGAGCTTTTTCAAAGAGCCATGGGCGATCGCGCCTTTTCTGGACGGCTGGGCGGTGTCCGACGCGGCTAACAACGTGTTGCGGCTGATCCGGGAAAAGGGCGTGGAGACCATCAATGCCAGCAGTCATGACAGCAGGCTCACCAGCGGCGGTATGGGCGTGGCCTATGACCGGCCAACCGGCCTGGCGGTGGACGCCAGCGGCAACCTGTACGTGTCCAACACCGGCACCGGAGATATTATCTGCATCAGCAACAGAGGCTATGCCACGGTGTACTGCAGCGGACTGGATGCCCCTACCGGGCTGTGCTGGTTCAACCACGCGCTGTATGTGGCGGAGACCGGGGCAAACCGGGTGGTGAAGATCGTTATGAACAAGCCCCAGGTGGTGGCAGGCTCCGGCGAGCAGGGCTCTGAAGACGGTCCGGCCGCGGCGGCGAGCTTCTCCGCGCCCACCGGGGTGGCCGTGGGTCCGGACGGCACAGTCTATGTCGCCGATACGGCCAACGCCGCCGTACGCCGGGTCAGGGACGGCCGTGTGGACACCATTCTGGCCCCCGTCGATGGGGAACTGAGCCACGCGCCGGTGTCCCCGCGGGGACTGCTTCTGCGCGGTGATGAACTGCTGGTGTGCGACAGCTATGCCCGAACCCTTATTTCCCTGCCGCTGGATTAATCCCCCGGGCAGCGGCACAGAATAGAAGAGAGCCGCAGCCGCTGGGAGGCACCCTCGACGGAGACGGGAAAAAGACCAAAACGCTGTAAAACAGTTAAGAACATCGTATTGATCTCGGCAATAGACGCAAAACGCGCAAATTCCGCGCGGCTGCAAAGGCAGCCGCGCGGAATTTGCGCTTCTCACAGCGCCGGCGGCGCTGTGTACATCTGGACTTCAGCATTAAGATGATATTGCCTGAGCGCGGTTCAGTGCGCCGCTCCGGCTGATTTCCGGAGTGGGGATCAGAAAGGATAGGACGGCCGGTCCGCTTCGCCGCCGTCGAAACCGTAGATGACGGGGGCTCCGCGCAGATACTCATAGTAGAGACAGAAGACCAGATTCATGTATGGGACCGTCCAGAGCTGAAGAACGGTTCCGATGCCGGGGATGCCGGTCAGCAGCACCCAGCCGATAAAGCTCAGATCCAGCACGAAGAGCTCCAGCTTATGGCCTTTCATGATGCGCGCGCTCTCGCGCAGACACTGCACCGGCCCCATCTCGGGGTGGTCGATCAGCAGATAGATCGCCATGCGATAGCGATAAGAGGCGACGATGCCCGGGACGATCAGCAGCAGCGAGAGCAGACCGACGATCAGTCCCTCCAGCACAGTCAGCAGCAGAAAACGCGGCAGCATGGTAAAACCGTCCAGCAGATTGCCGAAGCTCGGCTCGCTGCGGCGGATGGTGTTCAGCAGAAAGATCGTATAGCCGATACCGACAAGCTGTGCGCAGAAGTCCAGCAATATCTTGATGCCGTAGGCCGACGCGGGCGGCTGCATGCTCTGCGTCAGGGCATAGAGATAATCGATATCGGGGTTGCCGCTCATCATATGCTCCTGCAGATAGCGCAGCTTATCCATGGTCACGTTGACGCTCATCGCACGGGCGGCGAGATTGGACAGCACCAGTACTATGATCAGGTAAAGGGCGCCGCAGGCCAGTACACTCGGCCGGGAACGCCGTATCAGATCCTTGGCCCGGCTTTTCAACAGGACACGGTCAAGCTCCATAGGGGATTCGCTCCTTTGTCAGATTGGTGCCTAAAGTATATCGCGCCTCTTTGACAAAGTAAAGTAAAATTCTGTGAACTTGCCAAAAAATCCTCTTGACTTTTCATGGCGCGGGTGATATTATAATCAAGCACTCGGGAATCCGGGTAAAAAATGAATATGCGCGAGTGGTGGAATTGGTAGACTCGCTAGATTCAGGTTCTAGTGTCCACTCCGGACGTGCGGGTTCAAGTCCCGCCTCGCGCACCACATTTTGACCTCAAATCGAAAGACTTGGGGTCAATTTTTATATTTCCGAGAACTTTTCAGGCAAGTTTATTATTCGCCGTTTCTCACTTTCCTTCGACAAAGGGCCGATTTCTAACGTTTTTCTAACACTTTTCTAACGGGGTGTTAGAAGAGGCTGGACGCCATTTTCTGCGTCAGAAGCTCTTTTCTCTGCATATCCAGGTGTCCGTAAATATTTGCGGTCATCTGAATATCGGCGTGACCCATGTATTCCTGTACATCTTTCAGCGTGAATCCGTTGTTAAGGAGCAGGCTGGCGCAGCTGTGCCGAAGCTCGTGAAAGCGGATATGCGGCAGATGGTTGTTCTTCAGGAGAAGCGAAAAATGGGAAGATACATCAAGGATGACGATTTCTTCGGCGTGCAGAACTACACCCGCACCCTCATGGGGCCGGAGGGCAGCCTCCCCGTGCCGGACGGCGCCGAGACCGCCCAGATGGGCTATGAATTCTATCCCCAGGCCCTGGGCCATGTGCTCCGCACCGTGCATAAGAGCCTGCCGATCCCGCTGGTCATCACAGAAAACGGCGTGGCTGTGTCCGACGATGCGCGCCGTGTGGTCTTTATCGAGGAGGCGCTCTGCGGTGTGAAAAGCTGTGTTGACGAAGGCATTCCTGTCAAAGGATACATGTACTGGAGCCTGATGGACAACTTCGAGTGGCAGAAGGGCTTCTCCATGACCTTCGGTTTAATTGCCGTGGATCGAGACACCATGGAACGCAGACCCAAAGAGAGCCTGGCGTTCCTCGGCAGCAGGAAGGAAAAGCAGTAACATAGAAAAACGGGCTTGACTCATACCTGTTTGATAGAGTCAAGCCCGGCTTTTTTGCACAGAAGGGAATCAGATTTCTCTCATCTGCCCATCGGTCAACACATCGAGCATAATCGTTGCAGCCAGACGGCGCGGCATTTCTATCTTTCCCGTGCGCGCGCGAAAAACCTGGAGCGCACAACAAGGCGACTGTTTCTGAAAAATTATCATCGTTTGCCAACACAGCCGCATACCTGGTAACCACGAAAAAGGCGCGATCCGTTCTATGCCGGAGAGGGGCGATGTAGCCCGAATCGCAAGCAAATAATCGCCGGCAAAGGTTTTTGCCATTGTTTAGTGCGGCAGAATTTGCGCATGTGCGAAATGCTGGCACGGCAGACAATCAGCAGCCCGTGCCGTTTATATTGCAAGCATTGGGCGTATTGGTTTCATTACCGATGATTCCGCCCTTTTCCTTAATAACACTCAGATTTCTCTCTAAATCATTGAGCGTAATTGCACTTCCTTTCAAATCATAATATTTCCCGTTTATTTCAACAAGCAGTGTTGGAAACGATGTGACTCCAAATTTTTTAGCCTCGTAAAAGTCCGGATGATACTTGCCTTGTGCAGAAATTCTGATGAATTTCTCTGCGATATCGTCTGCAGGAAGACCATAGGATTTGGCAATTGATTTGATACTCTCCACATCAGAAAGCGATTTACCATCCAAATAGAACGCTTCATGCATCTTCGACGCGAGATTAACGTGTTCTCTTTCAGGTAAGTAATCTCTGAGAACTCCAAATCCTATTGCCGCATCATTAGAGTTCGGAATCATATTCCCAGTCTCTAACAGATTTTGATATGGCTGACCAAATACCACACCAAACATCTCTGCAATTTTTTTATTCGTGTCACTCATGTACGGAAATGCCGAAAGCGGATGACCATCCATGAATAATCCGCCTGACAACACTGTTACCTCCAATTCCGTATGTGCTTCAACAAACGGTTTGAGAATCGACTCAAACCCATAGCACCATCCACAATAGCTATCAAAAATATAATATACCTTCATCTTGTTATCGCCTTTCTAAGGCAACACCGCACAATCCGCCTTCGGCGCCTCCTGGAAAATGTGTGCCCTGATTTCGTCACTTTTTCTTGAAATACACAAAGTATTCCTGCAAAAAAGTGCCATCATCAGAACTCACATTTTCTCAGGATTCGCTCTCGCCGAATTATGCGGTGTTGCCCTTATTTCTTTTATTTTGATCAGAGTGTCCACTCTTACTCGGTTTCTTTCTCATATACGAGGGACAACTCAAACTTTTTTGCCCGTTGAGATTACAGCAGTAGATGGTGACCAGACCGAAAAACTGGTCATCATTCGGCTTTTCAGGCAACACAGGTTCCGCAGGAATAACTACAGCGGTCGGCATGAACATTATGCCGGTCATTTTTCGGTTTTTGACTTCACAGTCTGTTGATTGCGATAACCTCTTCCGCGCTCTTTTTCTTTGATGGATGCCCCTCCTTGTCCGGATATCCAATCGGGGCGACGGCTATCACCACATAATCATCCGGAATGTTCAGCAATCTGCGTACTTTCTCCGGCTGAAACCAGCCCAGCCAGCAGAATTGAAGTCCGAGAGAAACGGCTTCCAGTGTCATGTAGGACATGGCAATGGCCCCGTCCATGCTCCGAGCACTCTGCCCGCAAATCATAGTGCGATCTCCCGTGGCACACTCTACAAGGATGGCAGGCGCTGTTGCAATCCACTTTTGCCCTTCGCAGGCATCCACCATCTCCCGGATCAGCTCCGGGTCTGTCACGATGATGTGTTTGTTCAGCTGCTGATTGCTCGCGGTTGGAGCCAGACGTCCAGCCTCCAGGATCTGTTCGATCTTCTCCGGTTCGATTGCCTTCTTTGCATAATTGCGAACACTGTAGCGTGCCTTGATGGCGTCCATGACTTCCATTTTGTTGACCCTCCATTTCAATGTCCATGCGGTTTTAAATCAAATAACTGCCGTTCCAAAATAAGGTCTGCCCGCACCAGCAGAATAAGCGTTACAGCCAGCGGCAATACAGCAACCCATATCGCTTTTTCCTGAAGCGCACTGCAGCACAGGGTGAGAAGCAATCCGCCCAGGAAGAATACCGCCACCATACGAAAGTGCTTCCAGGCACGGCTGCGCGCGGCAGGATCCTTCTTGCGGATCGCAGTTACTGTCCAGATCCCGGTCTGCCGAATGTGATTGGTCACAAAGGTCGTCGCCATGGGGATTCCCTCTGCCTGGCGGAAGGTGTTATACTGCATGGAGCAGAGAAAGTTGATGGTCACCTGCACGATCTGCGCCGGCCGTGTCAGCGGTACGAAGCCCAGCAGAAACAGGATCAGAATCTCAAAAGCGATCAGGCAGGTATCCCAGCGCAAAAAGTTTCTGTGCCGGATTCCAGACGGCAATGCTTCGGAGACAGCAGCTCCGGCAAAATATGCGGTAATGGGGATCAGATAATAAAACCCTTTTTGCCACTGCCCATGCCCGAAGGCCAATGCCATCAGAACCACATTTGCCGTCTGGGCGTTGCAGAACACGCCGCCGCGGAGGTTGTACGTGTAAGCACCCATCATGCCGCCCGCAAAGATCAGCAGCTCAAAGATGTAGTACTTTTCACAGGTCAGATATAGGGCCTGCGATTTGTTTTCCCGGCTTTCCACTGTGTTCAGAACTTTTCCTCAAAGAGCTTGTACAAGCCCTCGTACCCGATCTGAGCGACATTGTTGGCATAGTTGTTGTTTTTCAGAGCGTGATCAGCAAAGGCCGCGATCTCGGCGCGGTCTGTCACGCCGCATTCCCGCAGCGTCGTGCGCAGTTCGCCTTTCGCTTTCATGCGGTTGATCCATGCGGCAAAGGCCGCTTCGTTCTCAAAACCGATGGCCTGATAGATCTGCCGCAGCTCCGGGCGAGCCTCTGCATTGATCTCGACCCAGCGATCCAGCGTAAAGGCGCATGCCTCCCCGTGAGGGATATGGTGCTCAATGGAGAGCCGGTAGCTGCAGGCGTGAGAACCGGCGGTTCCCGTCTGGGAGAAGGCAAGACCTGCAATGGTGCTGGCCTGACTCATGCCGGCACGAGCGTCCAGATTGTTCCCGTCCTCCAGCACAGCCTCCAGATTCTTCACAATCAGCTCGCAGGCTTTTTGTGCCAATGCGTTTGTGACCGGAGAGGGTTTCCGGCTGGACAGAGCATCCAGCGCATGGGCCAGCGCATCCAGTCCGGTCGCTGCCGTCGTCCGTTTGGGGACGGAAGCGGTGTACTGCGGATCGACAAGCGCCAGCTTGGGAAACAGTGCCTGAGAATAGACCGCCAACTTCAGCCCGGCACTCTTATCACTGATGACAGCAACACGGGTGACTTCACTTCCGGTGCCAGCCGTAGTAGGAATCGCAATAATCGGCAGCGCAGCCTTGACATCTTTCTTGCGTACCAGCTCCGCTGCGGTCAAATTCTCTGCCACTGCGGCCGCGGTCGCCTTTGCACAGTCGATCACACTGCCGCCGCCAAGTCCGATTACACAATCCGCACCATTCTGCCGGGCGAGAGCTGCCGCGTGATCCACGTTCTCCACAGTGGGGTCCGGCTCGACCTCGGTGGAGATGGCAACGATCTTCCCGCCGGTCAGCTCGGCAAGCTGCTGCGGGATCCCCTGGCGGAACATGGATTTGGACGACAGGAGCACGGCTTTCGTTACGCCCAAGGCTTCCATCTCGCTGTTGAGGTTTTCCGCGGCTCCAACGCCAAAGATCAGTTTTGCGGGTTCATGATAGGTCCACATGTTTTTTCCTCCGATGATCATTAAAGACTTCTTAAATGAGTTCTGCGATATCTCAACTGTTCTTCCCCCTGCCGATCAAGGACAGATTGGAGAGCAGACAAGATCTTCTGCTTATCCTGGGGCAAATGGCCAAACACCGGGGCTAAGTTTGAGACATTGGATGCATCCAAAATCGTGGAAATCTCAAGGCACTTTACGAATTCCATCAGCTCTTCGATTTTTTCAGCTTCGGATGCCTCCGTAAAGCGCCCGTCCCGCACCTCCTCCATCAGGGGTGTATCCGGAAACAGAGTCAAACCAGAGGCGAGAACCCGCGTCGGTGTCAGCTGATTGAGCACATCTGCTGTTTTCCGGGCGTGATCCAGTCCATAGCCATGTCCGCCCAACCCGCCGAGAAAAATCACGGAGTAGCGCATCCCGGCCTGCGTCATTTTGGACAGCTGTTCTACGATGTCCTTTCCATGGTAGCCTTTGTCCATCCGGTCTAAAACAATATCGTCTCCGGACTCGATCCCAAACACAATGAGGTCATAACCCGCCTGCTTTAGCTGCTGCAACTGCTCCACCGTCTTGTTCTTCAGACTGTCCACTCGACCATAGCCGCCGATGGACTGCACGGAAGGAAGATACTCTTTGATCAGTTCGGCAATGTGCATCAGCCTGTTGAAACTCAGCAGAAAGGGATCTGCACCTTGAAGGAAGATCCGCTCCGGAATCGCACCAAAGTCTCGAAGCTCCGCCAGGTCCTCCCGGATCTCTTCTTCCGGAGAAACACGAAAAGCTGCGTCCTTATAAAAAGTACAAAACCTGCACTTGTTATGGGAACAGCCGGATGTGACCTGCAGAAAGGTCGACCAGGCTTCATACGGCGGCCTTACAATTCCACTTGAAAAATGCATAATATCCTCCAGATTGTCCACACTACATATCTTTATTTCGCACTTTGTCGATATATAAACCCAATTGTTAAGCGGGACTGTGCCCGCCTAACTCAAATGTCCCGACCGAAGTACGCAGACAATTCATCAAATGTCTGCTCGTTCCTTCGGTAATAGGTCCATTTGCCGTGTCGTTCTGCCAGAAGAAGCTCCGCTTTCTGCAGCATATCCAAATAATGCGACACCGTAGACTGCGAGATCCCCGCTTTGTCCCGGATGCTGCCCACGCATACGCCGCCTTTGAGATCCACCGCTTCCTCAAAGTGCCCTCCCTGCGGTGGAAAGTTTTTCTCCGGTTCCTTCAGCCATTCGACAATGTTCAGCCGTGTTTCATTCGACAGAGCTTTGAATACTTCAATCTTATCCATGAGGCTATTATATCTATAATTCTCGATATGTCAATAGTTTTTCGCTTGGTATCTTCTTTTTTCTATGCCGACTGTCGTTTGCTCCGACTGTCCGGAGTAGAGAAGAGAGTCTGAAACGAATCGTTGGCTCGTACCTTTGCAAATGGCCCAACTCTTTACCAAATGAATCGAATGCTTTGCCCAACAGGAGGCGGCGCATTTGCGTCACCTCCTGTTGGGCATTCAGATTTCTCTCATCTGCCCCTCTGCCAGTACGTCGATCATGATCTTTGCTGCCAATCCGAAAGCGTAGATGAATGTTACCGATATTCCAGAGGGCTGGGAATCCGAATTCGAATGGAACAAATAATTCCAATTTGTCTCTACGCTTTCCCCCTCACCCAACAGTAGTAGGTTTGGGGAATTGACGTTGGCTGATGTGTCCAATAGGATGCGCAATAAAAATCGAGGTCCGAGCTTTTGTAGTCAGACCTCGATTTGTTATATGGTATCAGCCGGCGATCAGGTAGATCACCGCGGCGGCGATGGTGCTGGTCAGACCGATCAACGCCTCATAGGGGATGAGCTTCATACGCTTGGAGATGCTCATGCCCACGGAGCCGCCGGTAGCGTGGAAGAACGAGCCGTGGGGCAGAGAGTCCAGAACCGTGGCTCCCGCATGGATCATAGCGGCGGCAGCCAGAGCAGGAACGCCTGCGCCGAGCAGCGTGGGCGCGAAGGTCTGCGCCGCAACTGTAGCACCGGCGGTGGTAGAAGCAGTAGCCGCGGCCATCAGCACGCCGGAGAGCGGAGCAAGGATAAACGCGGGCATATGCATGGCTTCCAGCAGATTGGTCACATCGTACTGCAGGGCGGAGGCCCTGATGATCCCGGCGATGGTGCCGGTTCCGATCAGCAGGATGGAGACACCGATGACCTTGCTCAGGCCAAACTCTGTGTACTCCACCAGGTGCTTGGCATGGCCCGTTACAAGAACGCTGACGATGCCGCCCACGGGAAGCGCGATCAGAGGATCAATGGTAATGCCGAAGAGAGGACGAAGCGCCAGCAGGATGATGACTACCAGAGGGCCGAGAATGGCAGGCAGGAAGCCGGGCAGATCCTTTGCGTCATTGCCCTCTAGGTCTTTTGCTGTGATGGGGTCGTCTTTCTTTTTAGTCAGCAGCGTTGCCAGGAGGATCGTGACGACCAGGGCAAGAATTGCGGGGATAATGTTTTTCATCATGACCGAGGTCAGGGGCTGTTGGAAAGCCTCGGACACCGCAATGGTGTTGGGGTTGGGGGATACAATGTTGCCGGCCTTGCCGCCGCCGATCATGGCCAGCAGCACGCTGCCCTTGTTGAGACCTGCCTTTTCTCCGATGGCCAGCGCGATGGGAGCGACCGTGATCACGGAAATGTCAATAAACACGCCCACGGCGCAAATAATCATCGTGGCGATGGCAATGGCTGTGACAGCCCGCTTTTCTCCCAGTTTGTCCACGATCGCCTCCGCGATCTTCTGCGCAGAACCTGTTTTGATCAGCGCGCCGGCGAGTATGCCGCTGGTCAGAATGCGGAGAACAGAGGACATCATGGAGCCCGCTCCGCTGACCATGGTATTGACGGTGGTCACCAGTCCGCCGCCGCCGATCAAGCCGCCAATCAGTGCGCCGAGGATCAGGCAGTAGGCGGGAGCGATTTTGCGGATGATGAGGATGATCGCAATGGCAAGCCCGATCAGGGCGCCTAAGGTTGAAAACTGTGCTTCCATAGGTTCTTACCTCTCTCCTTATTTGATTGCCAGCAGGCGGAACACCTGCTCTACAGTATCGGCCATATTCTTGTGGGCATTGGTGGAATCCATTGCCTCAGAAAGCGTTACCACACCGCGCAGGATGGGGAAGAATGCGTCAATGCCATGCTCGTTGCACTTCACAGCGTCCGGCGTCACGCAGCCGGCAAAGGCCACAACGGGTTTTCCGTACTTCTTGGCAATCTTCGCCACACCGATGGGTGCCTTGCCCATGACAGTCTGCCCGTCCAGGCGTCCCTCACCGGTAATGACGATGTCGGCGTCTTTCACATACTCCTCCAGCCGGGTCTCCTCCAGTACGATCTTGATGCCGGATTCCAGAACGGCGTTGGTGAAGCTCAGGAAAGCGAAGCCCAAACCGCCGGCCGCACCGGTACCCGGAAATTCCCGATCGGCCGCAGGGTTGATTTCCTGCGCCAGCTTCGCATAGGCTTTCAGCCACTTGTCCATCTGCAGGATCATAGAGGGCGTAGCGCCCTTCTGCGGCCCGTAAATGGCGCTGGCACCATTCTCGCCGCAGAGCGGATTGGTCACGTCGCAGGCGATGCGGAAGGAGCAGTCCTTCAGTTCGGTGAGAACGCCGTCCGTTGTGATCCGACTGAGTTCCTCCAGTCCCTTCGCGCCAAAGGAAACCTGCTCTCCGGCTTCGTTGAGCAGACCATAGCCCAGGGCCTGGAGCATGCCGATGCCGCCGTCATTGGTGGCGCTGCCGCCGATGCCCACGATGAAGTGCCGACAGCCCTTGCCGATCGCGTCCCGGATCATCTCGCCCACGCCGTAGGTCGTGGTGTGGAGGGGATTGCGCTCTGCGTCCTCCACCAGGGTGATGCCAGCTGCCGCGGACATCTCCAAAATGGCTGTGACGCCGTCAGCCAAAATGCCGTACTGGGCATCCAGCTTCTTTCCCAGGGGGCCGGTCACACTAACGGTTTGAAGCTCGCCTCCCATACCGATGGTCAGAGCCTCAACAGTTCCTTCTCCTCCGTCAGCCAGGGGGCGTACCTGCACCACAGCATCCTTGTAAACACGCAGGATGCCGGTACGGATCGCGTCGCCTGCCTGAAGAGAGCTGAGGCTGCCCTTCAGGGAGTCAATTGCGATGACTGCTTTCATGTTGCAACTTCCTTTCATAATCATTTTCTGAGACTTTCTGACTGTATTCTATCACCCCATGTGCAGAATCCCTATGGTTTGGGACCATGAAAGCGGGAGGAATATTTGTGCTGTGAACACAAATATTCCTCCCGCTTGTTGATAATGATTATATGATGGCGAAAAGCTCAAAAGCTTTTCGCCGCGCCGCTTTGCGGCGCAGCAAAACAGCAGAACTGTTTTGCCATATACTCATTGCAATGAGCATCGGGCGAATGATTCAAACAATCATTCGCTGCCAAACGGCAAGTTTGGCAGCGAAATCAATCGAATCCTCGATTGATTTCGCCATCCGATGATCATTATGGCGCTATGGTTTAGTTCTCGCTGCTCTGCATCAGGTAGGTATAAAATGCCTCGATAAAGACCCGCTCATCGGATGACGCCAGTGGATCCGCGCCAAGAACGGCCTTCATATTGTTGTATCGGTACACCAAGGTGTTCTTGTGGATATAGAGCTGCTCCGCCGCTTTGGCGAAGTTATAGTTTGTCCGGATCAGCGCACCGATGGTCTCTGTAAAGGACTGCAGCTTTTGCTCCGGGATCCGGCTGCGATAGACATAGAAGGCGCGCTGCAGTTCCCCAAAGGGAACGGTGCTGCGGATATATTCGCCAAAATGGTCATAAAAGAACACTGGCTCGTCGCTCTCTGGCATCACATGCTGCTCCAGCCACTTGCAGTGTCGGTAGCCGTAATAATACTGGGGATAGCTGTCCTGAAAGCTCCCCACATAGGCTGCTGCTACGCACGGCGTCTGACCCTGTCGTCTCTTCAGCGCCCCAAGATATTCCCGGACCGTGTTCCTAAAATCGAAGAACGCTTCCTTTTTTTCCGTTTCGACCGTCTTATACACCAGAATGTGTTGGCCGTCCAGGGCAAAGCTGAGATCCTTTCGCGTGTGAAGCGGGCTGCCGCGCAGAAGTGGGAGGATCTCATCGGGTTTTCCGGAAGCCAGCCGCAGCAGAATCGGGACGCGGACAGCCTCCTCCGGATACCCCAGCTCGCGCGCGTAGCTCCGCAGCTCCTCCGGATCGGAGTGCTCCACCTGGGTCAGCAGGTAGATGAAATGCTCCTTCTTGTTGGCGCGGATCCGCTGCTGCTCCTGCTGGCGTTCGTATTTCAGCATGGTTTCAAAAGCCATCTTGACCATCAGGGCCACCGGGCGTACTTCCTGCGGGTCTCCGGTGACGCCGACTACGCCTTCGCGCTTTCCCCCGGTCATGATGATCATATTGATGCCCGGCAGCACGTTGGGAAAGGACATCCCCGTGGTGTCGATCATCTCCTCGGTGCCGGTGATCAGTCGGTAGGCGATCTCGTGATATTGTCCAATGCGTTTCCTGTCCCGGCTGGCGATGATAACGCCCTTTTCATCCATGATATTGACGTTAAATTTCGTGTATCTGGTGACACGCTCAATAAACTTTTCGGCAAAGTCTTTATTGATCATGCTCTTCCTACCTCTCAATACAGCTGAAAAATAAGCGAACCACGTCCTATTCCGAGTCTGATTTCCCAGCAATATTGTGTTCCTGCCGGAAAGCCAGAGGGGTTTTGCTATAAAGGTGTTGAAACGTTTTGATATAATATAACATTCTTACGATGTTATAGCAATATCGCCTAATGAAAACCCTGTAGAATGTTGTATTGCTGCCTCTGGGCTCAATTATCTTTACACCTTCATCAGCAGTAGACGAGTTCGTTCATCACGATCTCTTCCACCCGGCTTCCGATGCTGTTCATGCGGCAGACCCAGTCCATCTGATCGGCAGCTTTGAGCGCCTCTGTCACACCCTCCTGCTTTGCCATTTGTTGCGTGAGCAGTTCCATGCGCTCCTCGCAGGCTTCGTCGATCTCGGCCAGGTGCGGATCCAGACGACCGGTCAAAAGCAAGCTGGAATACAGAGCCGGGCGATGCTCCTTGAGATAGCGCATCCGCATGCGGCCCGATTTGCCAAGGGGAGGGGATTCGGGTATTGCAAGATTCGGGAGAAGATAGCCGTTGATATCGGAATAGGTACCGCCCATTTCTTCAAAGACAGATTTCATAGAAAACTCCTTTCGGCCTGACCACAAAAATGACCCAAGCCAGATTAGAAAAGGCTTAATTGAGTGGACGGATTGATACCTGAAATTCTGATTTTTGCTCTTATTTCGCAAGAATAGATGGATTGGAATACATGAAATGAAAAACGTGGACTTCAAGTCCCGCCTCGCGCACCACAATAAAGGCTCGAAATCGAAAGATTTCGGGCCCTTTTTTATACAATAGATGACTTTTTAGCATGCTTTGAGTATTCGGATGTGCCATACCTCTATCCTCGTGTGGAATATGTGTGGAACGGCTTGAAAAACTTGCTCCCTGTAAAGCGAATGACAGGCTTAAAATCTTGGTCACAGGTTAAAAACTGCATTTCCCCACTGAATTCTTTGTTCAATGACAAATTGACCTAAAGACTGTATTATTATATACTCAATGTGTCCGCAGAAGACACAGTGAATTGAATAGACGCTCTGAAAAAAAGAGTATTGCAATCCCTTGCAAAGCAGCGCAATATCCTTTATAATAGTTAGCGGTGTCTAACGAGCCTCATTTACCCATCGCGCAGTGACCCGAATCAGGACATCTGTGCGATGGGCTTTTTCATTAATCGCTAGTTAGATGCAGCTAACAGCAAGCTGAGAGTTCATTCCCTTGCAATGGGGGAAAAGGAGAAGCCATGAGACCACACAGATTCGGAGAGGACTATCTGGAAGCAATATTGATCCTGGAGCAAAAGCAATGTGCTGCTCCTCTTTGCCGTCCTGAAGTGCTTCTCCCTTTTGCTGCCGATCAGCGCGTTTCGCCTGGGCTTTACCAACGGATTGATGAGTGAAAGCATGACCCTGTGGTTCAGCTTTATGCTGATCTGGGAAAGGAGAAAAAAGGTTGAAACATTGTAATCTGAGCACCATACCGAAAAAAGGGCGCACAAAACCAAGCCCATCAAAAAAGGGCCTTTTCAAGATGGAGAGGACGCG
>ONNS01000006.1 GCA_900319275.1 uncultured Eubacteriales bacterium | reverse complement strand
CAGGAGGAAAATGTGCTGATGGGCGTAGCCTCCATCAAGGGGATCAATGGCTTGCTTCTCTCCAAAGGGAGCGATCAGGAGCGCCTGGGGGTGGCGGGATATATCAACGCGCTGGCGGCCAGAGTCCTCACGGCCACCGTGAGCTATGTTGGCAAGGCCAACTATCAGGAAGCTGAGCAGTATATCCGTGATTTCCGGCTGTGGACGTCCTCGGCAGCAGATGGCCTGACCGTTGAAATATCCGCAGTGAATGGACGCTTCACCCTCGATTTTCTACAGACGTTTTCCAACCCCATATTCGTCAATGCGTTCCTGAAAGAGCTGGAGGAGAACGGGATCGTGTACGACCTTCAGGATGTCAATGAATTGGAGCTTGCGAATATACAGTTACCCTGGACAGAGTGAAATCAGGTTGAGGTTGAGTGCTGATGGCGATAACTAACACACTTATGATGGTTCAGACGGGATACCCTACGGGAGTATGTGCGGTTTGTAGCCGTGAGAGCAATCACTGACAAGGCTGAAGAGGCAGTAGACGTTAAGCAATAGGACAAACTCCCAGGGGCCGTACCCCTGAACCGCACTAAAAGATAATAAGCCAATATTAGGCGTGAGAATAAAGAAGGAGTGAATTCATGTTGCTCTTATACTCGCAATATGGTAGAATCATCCCAATAAGCCGGGATTTTACAGCGAGGAGAAACTTTTGTGGAGCATATAATGTCAGATCAGGCATGGTTTAGGATTTCTTTCGGAGTTGCAGCGTTTATCTTTGAAATGATGCTGTTGATTCTTCTGCTGGTGTTGGGACACAGGCAGCGTGACAACAACATGAAATTCCGCACAATGGTTATCCTGACTCTTTGCGGTACGGTTGTAAGCATCATGGATAATCTCTTCCGTGTTACAAAGGTATTTGAGTCCAGTCTTGGGTTTCAGATTTTCCTGCAGCTCGCAGCAATTCTGATGAATGTTTTCCTGACATACTATGTTCTGCTGTATCTTGAGACATTTGTAAAAAACAGCAAGAAAAAGAACTGGGTGGGACACCTCAATTCTATCATTGCAGCCGCCAGCGCGGTATATGCGCTTGTGCTGTTTTTTCACGCACTGTCACAGATCAGTGCCGAAGTACAGGTAGTCGGAATTCCAAACATTAGCAGAATCCTGATTGGATATGTGGTAGAGCTTTATTATCTGATCTCTGCAATTGTGCTCATAATACGCTTTCACAAAAGCTTTGAGAAGCGTGCGCTCTTTACCGCGCTGCTCGCGTATTCCGTAATCGTGCTGGCCGTGATTGTTCAGCTGATACAAAAGCGCGGTGTGTTTCTTACGTCTTTCGGTGCGACACTCGGAAGCTACATCTTTTACATCGGCGTCGAGATTCCTGATCACAGGAATCTGCAAAAGAGCATTCATGTAGTCAAGGTACTTGCGGAAGCTATTGATGCGAAGGATGCTTATACAAAGGGGCATTCCAGCCGTGTAGCGGAGTATTCCAAAGAGATTGCCAAACGATCGCATTTTTCAGAGGCGGCACAGGATGAGATATATATGATGGGCCTCTTACATGATGTCGGCAAAATCGGCATACCCGATGCAGTGATTACAAAGCCCGGGAGGCTCACAGATGAGGAATTTGAGCAGATTAAAACCCACCCCGAAAAAGGGGCTAAAATACTCCGGGCAATCGAAGAACTTCCAAAACTCGCAGTGGGCGCAAAATGGCATCATGAACGGTATGACGGCCGTGGATACCCGGATGGCCTAAAGGCTAAGGAAATCCCGGAAGAGGCCCGGATCATTGCTGTTGCTGATGCCTATGACGCGATGACCAGCAATCGAAGCTACCGAAAAACAATGACCCAGGCAGCCGTTCGTCAACAGATCGAGATGGGAAGAGGAACACAGTTTGATCCTGACTTCGCTGACATTCTTCTTCAAATGATTGATGAGGATGATACTTATATATTGCGTGATAACGAAAACACGTTGCCTTGATTGATAGCTTCCAGTTTGTCGGTACAGTGTATACAGGGTATTAGGGGACTTTTCCCTAACAAGGGCGTTTGAGTTTAGAAAATGCCATATTTGCTTGATAAGCGCCGAAAGCGGATTGTAACGGAAAAGAGGATCAACCATAATGCCAAGAAAACAAAAACATCCTGAACATAAAGCGGAAGCAGAGCGTCTCATGAATGAATTGCTGGATGAAGTCGTGGCAGCATGGACTACAGAGGAAGAACCGGAGATAAAGACGGTTGCGGAGGAGACAGAACTCAGTCCGGCGAAGATTCGTAAGCTACTAATCACAGCTGGGGAGAGGGATAAGACAACATATTATGACTCGTCCACTGCCACACAGATACTGTCGTTGTATCATCAGGGAAAGAGTGCCAAGGAAATACAGAAGGTTACTGGTCTCTCCTACACATCCGTCCAAGGTTATCTGCCATACAGTAAGATCATATATTCGCTGAATACTGTGTCAACTGAAGCGGAACGTATCTGTCTCTATCGAATGCGGCGGAAGGTGGTATCGGAGCTTCAGTCACATATTAATCTTCCTGACCAGTCCCTGTATCTGTGGAAGACTGTAATTGCCTTCGAGGGCTATCCATTCAAAACGAGCGGTCGCGGTAAAAGGGGCGGTGTAGAGTTCAAATATGAGGTGAGCCGCGCAACAGGCGCTGGCGGTCGGCATTATCAGGGGATGAGCGTCGATGGATATGGAAACGAGATGTGGATCATTGGAGCAGATGGGGAGAAGAAGGACAAGAGCATATCTCGCTCGAGCGTTGATTTGGCACTGAAGAATGCGCTACTGGTTCAAGCGGAGGAAGGCTGCGTATCCGGTCCACGCAAGCTTGGGGTGCCGGGAGTGCGGTCAAACCTGTATGCCATGTTTCTGCGGTTTGGTGTGATTACGGCTTCGAGGGAGGCGTGAATCCCTCTTCATCTCCATCTAAATTGGATCGTACCGAAGCTGTGCGTGAATCAGAGAAAGGCGCTCCACGCGCCTCTGGCGCACCAAAGTCTGGACGGCGGCGCTTTCCTGGAGTATAAAGACAAGATGCGCGACTGGCCCCTGGACCAGCAGGCCACCGCTTACCGGGGCATGGTGTTTGCCCAGACGCAGGAGAAAAATGTGCTGATGGACGCAGCCTCCATCAAGGGGATCAATGGCTTTCTTTCTCTCCAAAGGGAGTGACCGTGAGCACGTGGGGGTGGCGGGATATATCAACGCGCTGGCGGCCAGGGTCCCACGGCCACCGTGAGCTATGTTGGCAAGGCCAACTATCAGGAAGCCGAGCAGTATATCAGTGATTTCCGGCTGTGGACATCCTCGGAAGCAGATGGCCTGACCGTTGAAATATCCGCAGTGAATGGACGCTTCACCCTCGATTTTCTTCAGACGTTTTCCAATCCCATATTCGTCAATGCGTTCCTGAAAGAGCTGAAGGAGAACGGGGGCGTGTACGACCTGGGCCTCCGATAATTGACGAGTACGTCCGGTATCAAAATCATCACCGCGCTCGAAGAACAATAAAACCGGTAATTACGCATGTTGAAATTGCTAATAAGCTGCAATAAAGGATTGAATAAATCCATAAAACCAATATTAACAAAATAATCTGCAATAACGGGAATAAAAGTTGACAAGCAGATACAGTATATGATAGGATACAAGCAAACAAGAGGCAACGAGTAATGTGATTTATAGGAAAGGGATGATAGCTTTGATTTGCCAATTTTCATTTAAGAATTTTATGTCATATAAGGATGAGACCGTATTTGATTTTCAAGCAGCTTCAATTCCGGAATTGGCAAACACCTTGATTGTACACGATAAAGCAACGGACCTTCTCTCTGCAGGCGTGGTTTACGGACCGAACGGAGGAGGAAAAACAAATCTGCTGAAGGCAATTGCCTGTCTTGTCTCAACCGTTGTAAAACCTGTAGTGGATTTGGGAAAGACAAGAGAATCAACGATATTTCAGTGGAGTGTTCCGTGTATTCCCTTTTTAATGGACGATAATTCCAAAAACGATCCGACGGTATTTCAGATTTATTTCCGAACAAATGGAAATGAATATCGGTATGATCTCGCCATTCGGGATGATGAGGTCGTATCTGAGACGCTCTCATGGCGGGCTGTTGGAGGAAAGAAAACGGGCTTGTTGTTTGATCGGCAAGGAAATGAAATTACGTTAGGCGCAAGCATTAACAAAGCAAGCGTGAATAAACAGGTCAATCCTAAACTACCGTATCTCTCATTTCTTGCCATCAATTATGATTTTCCGGCTATCTCAGAAGTTATTTCGTGGTTTGAATCCTGCATCGTGCAAAGTTATGCAAATCCGATTGTTGACAACAGAGTATTCGTAGCTCAGGGCGAAAAAGAGAAAAGAACATTGATTCGCGCATTGAACGATTTAGATATTGATATTGCGGATTATGAGTTCAGCGATGACGGAAAGAGATTCTACACAATTAGGAAAGTAAATGAAAAGTTATATGAATTGCCATTTGAGTATGAATCAGATGGGACAAGAAAGGTACTTGCGTCACTGCCAATCATGCTGATGGCGCTTCGCCAGGGAAGATTTGTCGTAATTGATGAGCTGGATGCAAAGCTCCATCCCAAATTGCTTCGGTATATTATCAAGCTTTTCCATGATCCCCAAATCAATAAGAATGGAGCTCAGCTGTTATTTTCATCACATGATCTCACAACAATGAAAAATGATGTGTTTCGCAGGGATGAAATATGGTTTGCCTATGAGAATGATGACCATGTGAGTTGTATCTATTCCCTATATGATATCCGCGACGAGAATGATAAACACATCAACAATACTGCAGCATATGATAAACAGTACTTGGAGGGCCGATACGGAGCAGATCCTTATCTTCAGAATATTTTAGGAGGCGAATGGGATGAGTCCGAAGCCGATTAAAAAATCAGATCTGAGTAAGGATTGGCTTAAAGGACGTGAATCCAAGTCAAAAAAGATTCGAATCAATCCTGAGTACCATCTGATTGTCACAGAGGGCACAGATACGGAGCCTAAGTACTTTGAAGCCATTAAAAACGAAATAAACAGAAACTTCAGGGACAGAATTAGTCTTGAAATTGAGGGCACCGGTGACAACACAGTAAATCTTTTCTACAAGGCGAAGGCGTTAGCAGAAGAAAGTCCAAATGGCTACAAGCACGTTTGGATTGTCTACGATACCGATGATTTTCCGGCGGATCAGATTAATCTAACCTCTACACTCTGTGAGGAAAATACAACGGAAAAGACAGAGTATCATGCAATTTGGTCTAACCAATGCATTGAACTCTGGTTTCTACTCCACTTTGCATTCTATCAATCGGACATTCATAGAAGAGAATACTGGCCAAAAATAACAGAGTATTTAACTCAATTGAACGCTGGTGAGTATCGTAAAAACCGAGATGATATGTATGCACTTCTCAAACCCTTCATGGATGATGCAATCAGAAATGCAGAAAAGCTGGAGATGAATAATGACGGCAAAACCCCGGCAGAATCCGCTCCTGGCACACAGGTACACCTGATTATCAAAAAACTCCGTGCGTATTTATGAAGCGGACTCAACATAAGACAGCAAGCAATCATTCAGCTGAGGTGACTTCTTGCTGGCCGCCCTAGATTCATAAGGCATGGAAGGCGGTATTCAGTATAGTATGCGGACTGAGTGTACAGACGGAACAGCTCAGTGTGATAATAGAAACAAGCTTTTTCTTGGCGGTCATCCATATAGTTCTGCCAAGGTATATATGTTAGAATAGTAAAGAAATGCGGTGAGTGAAATGGAACGGAAAGAAAACATGGAAGCAAAGCTTGCCTATATCTGCAAGCAGTTCCGGCTCCCGGGAGAGCTGATCCTGCAGAGATGGATCCCGACGGGGCACATCAACACGGCGTACTATGTGGCGCTGTACGACGGGAAAGAGGTACGGCAGTACCTCGCGCAGAAAATCAACTGGTACGTATTCCGCGATCCGGTGTCGATGATGCGGAACATCGACCTGATCACGCAGCATATCATGAGCAAAGAGCCGACGCTGGAGAGACGCAGACGCCTGCACTTCCATCACACGGCTGCGGGCAACAACTATCTGATCCTGAAGGAGACGGCCGAGGGCTTTGTGGATCAGTCAGAGAGCGGGGAGAGTCTCGGCGAGGAGCCTTGGAACACGGATTGGGAGTTCTGGCGGCTGTACAACTTCATTGAGAACAGCGTGTCGTTTGAGACAGCGGAGGGGAACGCGGAGATCCTGCGGATATCGGGTAAGGCCTTCGGAAAGTTCAACCGGCAGCTGCAGGATTTTGACGCCGGGCGGTTGGTGGAGAGTATCCCGCATTTCCACGACACCGTATACCGCATGAACAGCTTTTTCGATGCTGTGGCGGCGGACCCGCTGGGTCGGGCGGCCGAGGCGGAGGAAGAGATCGCGCAGATCCGCGAGAACCGCGAGTTCGCGGGGACGCTGTGCCGACAGATCGAGCGCGGAGAGCTGCCGATCCGGGTGACGCACAACGACACGAAGACGAACAACATCCTATTCGACCGCGACACGCACGACCCGCTGGTGATCATTGACCTGGATACCTGCATGCCGGGACTGGCGTGCTACGATTTCGGCGACACGATCCGCTTCGCGGCGTGCACGGCGGAGGAGGACCAGGTCGAGGGAATGCAGCTGGATCTGAGACTGTTCCGCGCATACACGGAGGGCTATCTCGCGGAGATGAAGACGGTGCTGAGCGAGGCGGAGCTGGAGTCTCTGGCGACGGGGGCTGCGGTGATCACGCTGGAGCTGGCGTCGCGGTTCCTGGCGGATTATCTGCTGGGAGACAAGTATTTCCGTATCGACGATCCGAAGCAGAACCTGCGCAGGGCGCAGGCGCAGTTGACGCTGTTCCGGGATATGATGGCGCACATGGAGGATATGCGGCGCATCATCCGGGAAGTGGCAGAAGCATAAGAAAGAACAACAGCACCAGCCGAGCCAAATGGACCCGGTTGGTGCTGTTTCCGTTTTCTATACTTTCTATACGAATTCAGATAAAAAGCAACGCAAAATAGTATCAGTGCATATCATAAAGCTTTTGGTTCAGAAATCCAAGAATCTCCTCGTATACGGCCTGACTCCAGAAGTCCCACTCATGGCCTGCACCATCGACACATACGGCGGAAACCTCCGCACCGCAGTCGGCCAGCTTCTGCGCAAGGCGAAGACTTTGCTCATAGGGCACTTCCACGTCGCTGTTCCCGTGCAGCAGCAGAAACGGCGGAATCGCCTCGTTTCCCTCAACATAGGACATAGGGCTGAACGCGGCCATGGCGCGCTCCCACGTGTCCTCGTCCGGGCCGAAGGCCGCCGTCAGCACCGGCGCGATCGCAGCCGAGTGCCTGGCGTTCCAGACCAGATCCCTGATGTCCGCCGGACCGAAGCAGCCCACGACAGCCTGGACGCTGTCGGAAAACGCAGGGTATTCCTCCGTGATAAACCGCTTGTCCCCGCCAGTCAGACCGACCAGCATAGCTGCGTTGGAGCCGGAAGAGGTTCCCCAGACAGCGACACGCTCCGGGTCAACGGTGTATTTGTCGGCGTTTTTCCGCAGAAAACGGACGGCGCACTTCACGTCCTCCAAAAAAGCAGGGAAGGCAGCGCCTTCGAAAATGCTGCGGTGCTCCACCGTTGCGACTACATAGCCCTGCCGGGCAAAGAAGCTCAGCTGGGGGATCTCATAGCCCCGATCGGGCGTGGTCCAGGAGCTGCCCTGAATGAATACGATCAGAGGATAGCGCTTTTCAAAGCCGGGGCGCTCTGCCGTCCAGGGGACGAGCAGATCAAGATGCAATCTCTTTTCCTGCGCCTCGGAGTAGACGACGTCGGGAATCAGGCGGCAGAGCCCGTGCAGTGTCGGGTTGGAAGGGATATGTTTTACAGATAGCTTGTTCATAGCTGACCTCACGTGTTGTTTTTCCGGTCAAGCTCCTCGCGGATCTGCGGGAGCTGTGCATCGAGCCTGTAGAAGTACATCAGGACGAGCAGCAGGGCGTAGAGCACCAGCGGCAGCACCACGAACACGACGCGGATGCAGGAGACTGCGGAAGCGGTCTGAACGGCCTGAAGTCCGTCGTAGCCGGCGGCGGAGAGCGCCAGACCGATCAGCGCGGAGCCGAGTCCGGAGCCGAGCTTATTGCCGACGCTGGCCGCGCTGGTGGTGACCGCTGTGGCGCGGATGCCGGTTTTCCATTCGCCGTAGTCGACGCTGTCAGCCAGCATGCCGTAGTACAGACTGTTGGTCACGCCAAAGCCCATGCCGCGCAGGGCGAGGGATGCGATCAGAAAGACACCGTCACCGCGGAAGACAGAGACCAGCGAGCCGACGACCATGCAGAGTCCGGCCGCAAAAACCGCGCTGCGCTTGGAGATGCCGGTGCGCAGAATGAAGGGCATCGCCAGCATGCCGACGGCGCCGCCCAGATGGTGGTACAGCACCAGATTGCCGGCCAGCTTTTCATCCAGCAGGATATACTTGGCATAATATACGCCGACCGTCAGCGTCGCGACCTGGTGCAGGGCGATGATCAGGATCATGGCCAGCACCATAAACCAGTATTTATTCTGCAGAACGGAACCGATCGCTGTTTTGAACGGAACATTTTCGACCTGTTCTTCCTCAGCCTTGACGGCGCGCTCGCGGGTGCCAAAGTAGACCACCAGGCTGAAGAGCAGTGAGATCACCGCCAGAATGCCGGAGACCTTGATCCAGCCGCTCTGCCCGCCGCCGAAGCTTTCCACCAGGTTCAGAAAGACCATGGAGACGGCCATCTGCACCACGCCTGCGAAGATCGTGCGCACCGCGTAGGCCGAGGAGCGGCTGGTCGTGTCGTTGGACATATAGACCGGCAGCGCGTTGATGGCGCAGTTGTTGATCGTGAAGGCCACGGTCATGGCAAAGTTATAAGTGACGAAGATATAGAGGATCTTTCCGATATTGCCAAGGTTGGGAACGGTGAAGAGCAGCACATAGCTCAGCGCCAGCGGGATCGCTGCCCGCAGGATCCAGGGACGCGCCGAACCATTGCGGGTGTGGGTGTGGTCGATCAAATTGCCGGCCCAGAGATCGCTGATGCCGTCAAAGACCTTGCTGGCCAGGATCACGATGCCGACCGTACCGGCATTCATACCCAGCACGTCCGTGTAGAAGAAAGTCAGGAAGGTAAAGACAATGGTGTACAAGGGGCAGGACGCCAGCTCGCTGAGCGCGTAAGAGAGCTGCTGACGCATGGGGATCTGCTCCGGATTCAGCGTTTTTGACTTGGATTGCATACGAAAGCCTCCTGTTTATGGGATTGTTCGCATTTAGCATAACGCAGCCGCGGCTTTGAAGATACAAAGCTGCGGCTGCAAATTGTCAAAATCCTGCTTTTTTGTCGGCTGATGCTTCCAGCTCGGCGGGAGCCTGCTTTTTATAGGCGCTGGGTGTGACGCCTGTCGCCTTTTTGAAGGCCGCGGCAAAATGGCTCTGCGAGGAAAAGCACAGCATATTCGCAATCTGCGCCACGGAGTAGTCCTGCCGCAGCAGGGTCTTTGCGCGCGCGAGACGCATCTCACGGACATAGTCGTTCACACTCTGTCCCAGGTCTTCTTTGAATCTATGGGAGAGATAACTCTCGCTGTACTGGAGAGCCGAAGCGATTGCGGGCAGCGACAGATCCTCGTACAGGTGGTTCTGCACATAGCAGCGACATTCGCGCGTGATGGGGCTGAGTTCGCGGCACGCGGCGATCATCTCCGTCAACGCCCGGCAATGGCTTTTCAGAAGACTTACGGCCTCCGCTGGCGTGGCTGTGTTCTCCAGTTCGCGATAGTACCGATCCTCGAGCTCGTTGCATTCCATCAGCGACAAGCCGCCTCGCACAGCCACCAGCTCCAGCTGCGCCATGACGTACTGGATGGTAAACTTGTAGTGGGTCCGGTCGTTTTTTGTCAGTGACATCAGCGCTCTGTCGAAAGACTGAAACACCTGCTCGAACTGCGCAAGGTCTCCCATTTCGACACAGGAGTACAGGGCGTCACGCGCATCGGCCCCGCCATGCTCGGAAAACTCCCTGGTGTCCCGGTCAAAAACAATGCTGTAGATTCCCATAGTACACGCCTTTCTGTGGTTTTTTCCCTTGTGTGTCGTTCAGATTCGTGCCGGCACAATCGCGACGGGCCGTGTTCAGATGATGGACAGTCTGATTATAACACTTTTCTTTAAGTACATCAAAGTGTTTCTATAAATAGTGGCGTCATCAGCCGTGGATTTTTATGACAGTTTTGAAATACGGATTGGGGCCGCTGACTGACATAGTGACTATCAGAAAAAAGAGGTTTCTCGGTACGGGAAACCATGTCTTGCTGCTCGTATATAAAGGTTCTATGCAAAACACACTGGACAAACGCATAATAATGCAGTATTATATTTATGTCCATTGCAGCAAAAAAATAACAATCAAGGAGGTAATCGTATGGAAGTAAGTCGCAGAGATTTTTTGAAGGGCTCTCTGGCCGGAGCCGCAGCGCTGGCGCTGACAAGTGTCGGCCTGGGCGCTGCCGCGCCGAAGGCGGAGGCGGCGGGGCTCAATTCCAAGGACCCCGCGGAAAAGCCGGGATTCTTCACAAATCCCTATAACCACGCCGCATCCGATGCGGCAAAGGTCGTGACGGCAGAGGTCATTGTCGTTGGCGCGGGCAACGCCGGCTGCGCGGCAGCGGCATCTCTCGCGGACAACAATGTGCAGACTGTGGTCATCGAACAGCAGAATGTCATCCACGGGCAGGGCGGCGGCATTGGCATGGTCAATACCAAATTCGTCCAGAGCCTTGTGGACGATGGGAAGCTTGACGGCCTGACCGACGTCGTAGAGCACCAGAATATCTGGGTTCAGCGCTGCGGCAGCCGCGTCAATGAAAAGCTTGTGTCCATGTGGTTCAACAATTCTCCCGCGACCGGGGAGTGGCTGATCGACAAATGTGCCGAATATGGCGTCGTGCCGATTTCCTTCCGTGCTCACGCGCCGAAGGCCATCATTCCCGAGACCTATGATTACCACATGTTCTTTGGCGTGGGCGATTTCCAGTTCGACGACAAATGCGGCTACTTCGCAGCCAGCAACGTCTGCTACACGGATGCACAGCGCGCCGACAAGCACGAAAAACCCGCGGTGTTCTTCTTCAACACCAAGGCGCAGGATCTTCTGGTCGAGGACGGCCGCGTGGTCGGCGTCTTTGCCGAGCGCGGCGGCGAGCTCTGGCTCTTCCGCGGCACCAAGGGCGTTATCCTGGCTACCGGCGGCATCCACGAGGATCCTGAAATGACCGCCTACTATTGCGATGATTATGTAAACCGTGTACAGCGCTGCGAGCACGGCCCTGCCGGCTTCTCGACCGGCGACGGCCACAAGATGGGTCTCTGGGTCGGCGGCAAGATGCAGGAGGGCGGCCCCTTCCCGCTGATGCTCCATCCGCAGGCAAACGCCATGTTCCACGGCTGCTTCCCCTTCGTCAATACCAACGGCGAGCGCTTCATGAATGAGGGCACCTGGGTGCAGGGCAAGTCCATGAACATTATGAACCAGCCCGGCAACATCGCCTACTCGATCTTCGACAAGAACTATGGCGAGTATAACGTGAAATCTCTGGAGGGCGGCACCGGCGGCGGCATGTTCTGGGATTCGATGGCCGGCTCCATCGGCCAGGCCTTTGCCCCGGAGGATGTTATCCCGACGGTGGAGAGCGACATTGCAAACGGCAACACCCTCGTCGCCGACACGCTGGAAGAGCTGGCGGAGAAGATCGGCTGCCCGGTCGATACCTTTGTCGAGACCATCAAGCGCTACAATGAAATGGTCGCCCAGAAGTTTGACGACGATTTCCACAAGCCGGTCGAATTCCTCTATCCCGTCAACGAGGGGCCCTTCTACGCGGCCAAGATCGGCGTTGCACTGCTGGCCATTGTCGGCGGTCTGTCCGTAAACACCGATCTGCAGGTGCTGAATAACGATAAACAGGCGATCCCCGGGCTCTATGCTACCGGCAACACCTCCGGCGATCTCTATGCTATCGACTACCCGATCAACTGCGCCGGCAACTCCAACGGCCGCTGCTTTATCTGGGGCTATCTGCTGGGCAAGATCCTGGCCGGCAAAGAGGGGCTGGATGAAGCGCTGACCGGCTATGATGAGCTGCTCACGCTGAAGGGCGAGGATGTGGCGGAGGTCGTGGTTGACTCCACCGTGTACAAGGACGGCGTGTATGAGGGCGTCGGCACCGGACGCAACGGTGAGATCAAGGTCGCCGTTACGGTCACCGACGGCAAGATCGCCGGCGTCGAGATCCTGAGCCACAGCGAGTCCGCCGATATCGGCGCGCTGGCTCTGCCGAAGCTTGTTGATCAGGCTGTCGCCGCAAACTCCGCTGCGATCGACGGAGCCTCCGGAGCGACCATGACAAGCGACGGTTTCCGTCAGGCAGTCGCCGCGGCGCTCGAGCTGGCAAAATAAATTGAGATAGGTCATCATAGTACATCAAAATATGAAGAACGCCTTCAAGCGATCGTGCTTGGAGGCGTTCTCCCTCTGAACGCTCCACAATTGCAGGGAGACTGAACAGCTACGCAATTTGTTGAAATGGGGAATCTATACGCAATCTCAACAGTGATACCGAGAAAAATGCAAAAAAAGCAGCGGGAGTGAGCCTCTGTCAGAGGAACGCCTTCCCGCTGCTTTTCAATTGATGCTATCGCATTAGACTTTCAATTTGATATTCTCGCCGTGGATACCGACAAAAGCGCCTTTTTCCTTTTGAGGAGAATCGGGATGACAGGTCATCCACTTGTTGCGCATCCAGAGCAGCTTTTCTTCGCCCTGTGCGGAAGTGTCCACGGTGTCCAGTTCTTCATTGGTGCCCTGCTGCAGCACAACGAGGCAATTAAAGCCGCTCTCGGCAATCCGGCAGGGGGCAAAATGCAGCACGAGCGGGAAAATCTCCACCAGAACACCGGCCGGCAGATAAAAGCCCACCACGTCCGCACTGTCGAGCCGTCCATCGCGCAGCTGCTCCGGCAGAGCCAGCAACAGCACAAGACCGGTCGTGCTGAAATTGATCTCGCTGCACTTGTGATACTCCATAGCGTTGAGCGTGTACCCGCGTCCGTTGCAGTAGCCGGCCTGCATGTCCATCTCTCCGAAGACCGTACGGCGGAGTTGCCGCATGAGGGACACGGCCTCCAATTCCGGTACGCTGGCGCGGTAGCAGTTGCCCTGCCCGGGAATCTCAGTCGCGGCCATCGCGGCGGAGAGTTCGTCGGTCCCGGCACCGAGCACGCGCCCGTATCTTGAAAAAGCCGGGTCCAGCACGCTGTACAGTTTCAGCTCCGGATTTTTCTCGCGGAGCGTCTTCAACAAGGTATCCATCATTGTATTCCTCCGTTGTCTATAAAATGCTGCACAGCCAGCAGACAGGCTGCGCGATCTTCCAACTGCTGATTGTATATGCTCTTCTTGATGCGTACGCGATGTCTGGCATCCACGCCCTCCTGTAGCTCACTGCTGAGACGGGAGAGGTAATACGCATCTTCAAACACGCTGCCGTAGAGCACGATCTTTCCCGGGTCCACCAGGTAGATCACGGCCTTGACAGCCGAGGCCAGAGCCTGTACCGCCAGATCCACGATGCCGGCGGCACCCTCGTCCCCATTGCTCGCGGCGGTAAACACGTCGAATACGCTCAGATTCTCTTCGCCCTTCTCTCGGCATATGCGCCAGAGCAGCGGCGTTTTTTCTTTTGACAGAATGGCCAGCGCGTCTTCGCGGATCGAGCCGGGGGAGGCGATCGTCTCGAGACAGCCGCTTTTCCCGCAGTGGCAGGGCTTCCCGCCACGCCGGATCACCGGGATGTGGCCAATTTCGGCGCATTGGGCGGTCACACCGTGCCAGATCTTTCCGTCGATCGACAGCGCGGCGCCGATGCCGGTACCGCAGCGCAGAAAGAACTGGGCGCCGGCGGTTTCGTCCCGCGAGAGAAACATCTGTGCGGCAAGCAGCGAGCGCACGTTGTTCTCCATCAGGCAGTGAAAGCCGGTCAGTTCTTCAAACAGGGCGCAAAGAGGATAGTCTGTCTCCGCCAGAGCGCCGAAGGAGTTTCGCACGACGCGCCCATCCTCGGAGGTGATGCCGCGCACCGCGATGCCGAGACCGACCACACGCTCACGCGCAATTCCGTTTTCCTCCAGAAGCGCTAACAGCCGCTTTGAAAGCTGCCTGGCCGTCGCCTCCGCCGGGGCCATGTCCGGCAGGGGAACTTCTTCGGAAAAGGCCACGCTGCCGTCGAGCCAGGCGGCCGAGAGGATCGCCTGCCGCAGATGGATGAGGATCCCCAATCCGCAGAACGCATGCGTGTTGAGTTCGATCAGGATTTCCTTTCTTCCGGCATTGCCGCTCGGGAGCATCTCGCCTTCACACAGAAGACCGTCGCTGATCATCTCCCCGACGATTTTCGTGATAGCGGCCGGCGTCAGGTTCATGCTTTCCGCCAGACGCTTGCGCGACATGGCGCCTTTTTCGTGCAGCGCGCGGAGGACTACGCTCCGGTTGGTGCGCTTGACGCTCATCAGATTGTCGCCCTTGTAGGACATAGTCGCTCCTTTCAGTTTTTCGCCGTATGTGCGTTGATCCGTCCGCGCTGCAGAATGACGGCCGCGCCGGCCAGCACGACCAGGATACCCAGCAGCTTTTTGGTTGTCAGCTCTTCGTTGAGGAAGAACACCCCGATAAAGCAGCTGAGCACCGGCATCAACAGCAGGTACAGCTTGACAAGCCAGACCTCAAAGTGCTTGAGGTTGCGGTAGTAAAAGAAATAGATCCCGGTCTGGGCAAGCCCGCCGAGCGCCACCAGCGGCCAGAAGCCGCGCCCCGGCTCAATCGGCAGGCGGAAATCCCCGCATGCCGCGGCGCTGGCGGTAAAGAGGAGCAATACCACCGCGTTGTTATAATACGAGATCATGTCCGCATCCTCGTGGTATTTCTCCTGGGCGGCCTTGATGATGAAGGCGTTTGCACTGACACAGGCCGCCGACAGCAGAAAATACAGATCTGTCAGATGGAGCGTCATGCCGCCGAAGTCCACGCCAAGCACAAGCAGTACGCCGAAGAGCATGATGGCCGTCCCCAGCCAGTCGGAAAAATAGAGACGCTTGCGGTAGACAATGACCGTGGCCAGGTTGACCATGAGCACGTCTGTCTTTAACAGCGCCGTGCCGGTACTCAGCGAGCCGCCGGCATAACCGAGGTTTGCGAACAGATCCAGCAGGAAGCCGAAAACGCCGATCAGAACGAGAATAAAAACGGCCTTTCCCTGGTGGAACAGGCGCTTGAAGTTCCTGTCCGCCAGCAGCTGGACCGTCAGGAACACGAGCGCCGCCGACCGCAGGAGAAAACCCGCCAGCCGTGCCGAGCCCGTCGCGTCTACCACTATTTTACTGACCGCGTAATAGATCGACCAGGATATGACCATCCCGGCCACCATCAGCGTGTATTTCAGATTATCCTTCATGAATGCCAGACCTCAATAAAGCAATGCCCCCACCCCGGCGGAGTGGGGGAATGCGGGAATTGTACGGTTGCAATAGAAAGTGCAATGGGAAACGGTTTCAGGCGAGTTTTTCAAACATCGCGCGCAGCGCGCTCTCGTCCATCGGCACGGGGTTGTTGTTCATCAGCGCGTGTACGGCGCTGTCGTGCGCCAGCTTGTCGAGATCGACTTCACCGAGCTCATATAGACGGCTGCGCAGACCGGCCAGCTTTTTGAAAGCGGCGATGCGTCCGGCGAGCTCTTCGGTGCCGGACAGGCCGACACGGCGGCACAGCGGTTCCAGCCGCTCATCGGCGTTGATGCGCACAAAGCTGTCGAGCGTGAAGGCACAGGCTTCGCCGTGGGGCAGGTGGTAGTCCTCGCTCAGCGGGTAGCTGCAGGCATGGCATATATCATACCGTTTTCATTTTTTAAAGCGGTTTTATGAAAAAGTCATGGAATTGTTTGACTGGCGCAAAATCTGCGTTATAATAAGGATCGCGCCTTCCTTCCAGTGAAATCGAATATAAAAGCTTTTACAAAGGAGAAAACCATGAAGAGAACCATCATCATGCTTGCGCTGCTGGCCCTGCTGCTTTCGGCCTGCGGCTTAAAGCCGACGTCCGGCGAACAGCAGGCGGCCGAGCCCTTTCAGACCGTTCGCCATGCCGAGATTACCGTCCGGGATTACGGTACGATCAAGCTGGAACTCGATGAAGGGAGCGCACCGATCACGGTTGCCAACTTTATCAAACTCGCAAAGGCCGGCTTTTACGACGGCCTGACTTTCCATCGGATCATGGACGGGTTTATGATCCAGGGCGGCGATCCGGACGGCAACGGCACCGGCGGCGCCAAGGACAAAATCAAGGGGGAGTTTGCCAAAAACGGCGTCAACAATCCGATCAGCCATGTCAAGGGCGTGATCTCGATGGCGCGCGCCAACGCGCCGGACAGCGCCAGCTCCCAGTTCTTTATCACGGTCGCCGACTCTACCTTCCTTGACGGCAGCTATGCGGCCTTTGGCCGTGTCACCGAGGGGTTGGAGGTAGCTGAGCAGATCGCGAAAGACGCAAGGCCCATTGACAATAACGGGACCATCCCGAAAGAGCAGCAGCCGGTCATCGAGCGTATCGTGATCACCGATTGACCGGTTTGAATCGGCTCTATGTCAATAGTTGTGGTAGAGCAAAAAATGTAGGAGCAGCGGATGCACGCTGCTCCTTTTCCAGATTTATGTCGCCTGCCCGGCAAACTGGGTCATGTACAGCTTGTAGTAATTGCCCTTTTGCCGGAGCAGCGATTCGTGCGTGCCGGTCTCGATGATATGCCCCTGCTCCATGACCACGATCTCGTCCGCGTCGCGGATGGTGGAGAGACGGTGGGCGATGATGAGGCTGGTACGGTTTTTCATCAACTCCACCATGGCATTCTGGATCTGCTTTTCGGTTCGGGTGTCAACACTGGAGGTGGCTTCATCCAGCACTAAGATCTTCGGGAAGCTTAGAAATGCACGCCCGATGGTCAGCAGCTGCCGTTGCCCCTGCGAGAGATTTGCCCCGGCCGCCGTCAGCACGCTGTCATAGCCGTCGGGCAGGGCCGCGACGACCTTGTCGCAGTTGGCGCTCTCGGCGGCCTCGATCATCTTTTTGTCGGAAATCGAGGGATCGGCGTATTTCAGATTGTTCCGCACGGTATCGGTGAAGAGGACGCTGTCCTGCAGCACAATGCCCACCGCGTCGCGCAGCACGTCGGAGGAGATGTCCCGGATGTCGACCCCGTCGACCGTAATGCTGCCGCTGTCGATATCGTAAAAGCGCATCAGCAGGTTGACGACGGTGGTCTTGCCCGAGCCGGTGGAGCCCACCAGCGCGATCTTTTTCCCGGCTTCGACTTTGAGGTTGAAATCGTAAATGACCTGCTTGCCGGGCACATAGCTGAAATCGACATGCTTGAATTCGATCACGCCTTTGGAAATCCGCAGGCTGTCCTCGCCGCTCTTGTCCTCGCTCGGTTCGTCGAGTATCGAAAAGATCCGCTCGGCGCCGGCCACGGCGGTCTGAATCTGACCGTAGAGCTGCGCGAGTTCGTTGATCGGGCGGCTGAACTGCTTGGAATAAACGATGAAGGCTGAAATCACACCGACCGAGATCATCCCCTTGAGCGCAAACCAGGCGCCGACGGCCGCCACGATGACGAACGAGACGTTGTTGATCATATTCATCAGCGGCCCCATCGCGTTGCCGATCGCATCTGCGATGATCCCGGTTTTGGTCAGCGCGTCGCTGGTGGCGGCAAAGTCACGGATCGTCGCTTCCTGCAGGTTGTAGGCGGTGACGGTCTTCCCGGCGCTGACCTTTTCCTCAACAATGCCGTTGAGTTGTCCTAACAGCTGCTGGCGCTTCAGATAGTAGCGGCGCATGTATTTCGAGAGCACTTTGGTCACCAGCACCGACAGCACCACCGTCACACAGGTCAGAGCCGTGAGCGGCAGGCTGAAGCTGAGCATCATGATCACGGTGCCGATCAGCGTCAGAACGCCGGAGAACAGGCTGGAAAGCGACGAACTGATCACGTTCGAGACGTTCTCGGCGTCGTTGGTCATGCGGCTCATCAGATCGCCATGGGAATGGCTGTCGAGATAGGGGATCGGAAGCTCGATCACCTTGCCGAAAAGCTCCCGACGCAGGCGGTATACGACGCGCTGCCCGAGCCGCGCGGAGAGAAAGCCCTGCAGCAGCGTGGCGCAGCCGTGAACGATATACAGACCAAGCATCATCGCTAGCGCCTTCGGGATCGCGGAGAAGTCCCGCGCAACCAGATCGTCGATCACACCGCTTTGCAGGCGCGGCGCAAACACACCCGCCAGCACCGCCAGTACTACGGCGAGCGCCAGATACAGCACATACCGCCGCTCTTCACGGAAATAACGGATCAGACGGCGCAGGGTTTTCCCGCCGTCCTTTGGCTTCTCCACCGGAGCGCCCATCCCGGGGCGACGCCGGGAAAAGCCCTGTGTGGCTATATTGGATTGGACCTGACTCATGCCGTCGCCTCCTCTTTCAGCTGGGAATCATAGATATCCCGATAGATCGGGCTTGTCGCCATCAGCTCGCTGTGACTGCCGCAGGCGGCGATGCTGCCGCCGTCGAGCACCGCGATCCGGTCGGCATCCTTGACCGAGGCGATGCGCTGGGCGATGATGATTTTCGTCGTCCCGGCGTACTCGCGCCGCAGCGCCTCGTATAGCTTTGCCTCGGTTTTCAGATCGAGCGCGCTCGTAGAATCGTCAAAAATCAGGATCTCACTGCGCTTTAAGAGTGCGCGGGCAATGGCGACGCGCTGACGCTGCCCACCCGAGAGACTCATGCCGCGCTCGGCTACGGCCGTGTCGTAGCCCTCGGGCTGCTGACGGATAAATTCGTCCGCCTGGGCCGCCTTTGCCGCGGCTTCGATTTCCGCCTGCGCTGCGCCGGGCTTCCCGATGGCGATATTGTCACCGATCGTCGTGGAGAACAGCTCGCTTTTCTGCAGGCAGACCGTGACCTTCTCCCGCAGCGCGGCGGGATCGTAGGCGCGCACGTCGACGCCGTCCACCAGCACCTGCCCCTCGGTTGCATCATAGAAACGGGGGATCAGACTGATAAGGCTGGATTTGCCGCAGCCGGTGGCGCCGATGATGCCCAGCGTCTCGCCCGGCTTCACCTCCAGGTCGATGTCGTGCAGCACGGTTTTGCCGTTGTCCGCATAGGCAAAGCTGACGCCCCGGAAGCATACCGAGCCGCGCTCGCCGGATGTCTCCGTGCCGAGGGCCGAATCCTGCACGATATCCGACTCGGTATTCAGAACCTCCTGGATGCGCCTGGCCGAGGCAAGTCCGCGCGAGAGCGTCTGGAAGATCATGGCGAGCATCATCATGCCGTTGAGGATCTGAGAGATATAGGTGATTGCGGCCATCACCATGCCCGGGGCCACGTCCCCCTGCCGCACCTGGTAGGAGCCCACATAGAGGATGCCGACGACGGCGATGTTCAGCACGATGTTCATCACCGGCCGCAGAAACGAGAGCATGACCTGTACGGTGAACTGGGTATCCACCAGATGCCGGTTGGCAGCGTCAAAGCGCGCTTTTTCACGCTTTTCCTGCACAAAGGCCTTGACCACGCGGATACCCGCCACATTCTCCTGAATGATGCCGTTGAGCTTGTCAAGACTCTCCTGCAGAACCGTAAACAGGGGATTGGTGCGCCAGACCACAAAGATGATGTCAATGAGGATCAGCGGGAAGGCGCAGGCCACGATCACGCCGAAGCTCAGGTCCAGACTTAACAGCGCCGCCGTACCGCCGATGAAAAACATCATGCAGCGCACGAAGCCGCGGATCATCTGCATGACCAGCTGCTGCAGCTGCGTCACATCGTTGGTGATGCGCGTGATCAGCGAGCCCGTGGAGAAATCGTCGGTCTGCTCAAAGCTGAAGCGCATGACCTTCTCAAAGCAGGCCTTGCGGATGTCGTTGCCGTAGTTCTGGCCGGTCACGTTGGCAAACACGCCCGACAGCAGCCCGCAGAGGCCGCCCGCCAGCACGACCAGCAGCATCCGGAGTCCTGTCGTGACAACAAGAGGCAGATCCGAGACGCCGTTGTTGTTCAGCCCCAGAATGCCGTCGTCCACGATCCGCTGCATCATGCGCGGCTGGTAGAGGTCCACATAGACCTCCGCCACCATGAAGCCGGCCGCCAGAATCGCCAGCAGCCAGTATTTTTTTAAATATTTCAAAAGCTTTTTCACGTGTATGTCATCTCCGGTGCATACGATTTGTCCGGGGGACTTCGCCGGACAGCGGCGTCACGGCTTGTCCATTTCTTCTGCACGGCATGCAGCATCAAGGGACTGGCCGGTTTGCTGTCAGAAAAGAACGCATCATCCTGTGCTCAATAACTTCAGAATACCACAAAAATGCTGAAATGAAAACAAATTATACAAAAAAATAACGAAACTGTCCTGCCATGTGCTGGATGCGGTCGAGGAAAAACATCCCGAGCGGGAAGATCGGGCGGCTCTGCCGCGCGGAGACCGTCTGCGACCGCCCGGTATCCTTCGGCAGCTGGATGGAGCTTCTGGCCTGATCGGCAGATTTATGAAGATTCACTATTGATTAAACACCCCGCCAGGTGGTATGCTGTAGATGGAATCATAATGACTATCGGATGGCGAAATCAATCGAGGATTCGATTGATTTCGCTGCCAAACGACACGTTTGGCAGCGAATGATTCCTTGAATCATTCGCCGATACTCATTGCAATGAATATATGGCAAAACAGCTGTGCTGTTTTGCTGCGCCACAAAGTGGCGCGGCGAAAAGCTTTTTGGCTTTTCGCCATCCTATATTCATTATAGAACATATAAGGGAAGGACAGTACTATGAGAGGAATACACAGCGTTATTGACGACCTGCGCAGAGACGTGTTTGAGGAAGTCGCCCGCCTGGCCTATGAGGGCGGCGATCTGTCGCGCATCGACAAGATCCCCTATAAGATCATCCCCGGCGACGTGGCAAAGTACCGCGACAGCGTGTTTCGCGAGCGCGCCATCGTGACCGAGCGTCTGCGCCTGGCCTGCGGTTTGCCCCTGCGCTCTCCCGCAGAGTACGGGCCGGCCAGTCTCGGCATTGAAGAGGCGAACATCCCCGAAAAGTATTACGAGCCGCCGCTGGTGAACGTCATCTCCTTTGCCTGCAACGCCTGCCCCAGCAAGGAAATGCGCGTGTCCTCCAACTGCCAGGGCTGCCTGTCCCACCCGTGCCAGGCCGTCTGCCCGAAAAACGCCATCACCACCGACCGCTACGGTCACAGTGTGATCGACAACGATAAATGCATCAAGTGCGGCCGCTGCGTGGATCAGTGCCCCTACGACGCCATCAGCAAGATCGAACGCCCCTGCGCGAAGGCCTGCGGCATGGACGCCATCGGCTCGGACGAGCACGGGCATGCCAAGATCGACTATGACAAATGCGTCTCCTGCGGTATGTGCCTGGTCAACTGCCCCTTCGGGGCTATCGCCGACAAGAGCCAGATCTTCCAGCTGATCCAGGCCATCAAGTCCGGCACCGAGGTGATCGCCATTGTGGCCCCGGCCTTTGTCGGGCAGTTCCCGGGCGCCACGCCCGCCAAGCTGAAAAAGGCCATCCGCCTGCTGGGCATGTCCGATACCGTGGAGGTGGCCATCGGCGCCGACCTCTGCACGATCGAAGAGGCACAGGACTTCCTCGAGAAGGTCCCCGCCGAGCAGCCCTATATGGGCACCTCCTGCTGCCCGGCCTGGAGCGTCATGGCCAAGCGCATGATGTCCGACCATCCGGAGTATATCTCCATGTCGCTCACGCCCATGGTCATTACGGCGCGCCTTGTGAAGAAGGATCACCCCGACGCGAAGATCGTCTTTGTCGGCCCCTGCGCGGCCAAGAAGCTCGAGGCGAGCCGCCGCGCCGTGCGCTCGGACGTGGACTTTGTGCTGACCTTTGAGGAGATCAACGGCATGTTCCGCGCCAAGGATATCGACTTCGACACGCTCGAGCCGGACGAGTGCGACACCGATTTCACGGCCGGCACGGCTGCCGGACGCGGCTTCCCGGTCGTCGGCGGCGTCGCCGCCGCGGTCAAGGAGCACATCGAAAAGATCGCGCCCGACCGCGAGGTCATGATCGAGTACGGCGACGGTCTGCGCGAGTGCAAGAAGATGCTGCTGATGGCCAAGGCCGGCAAGCGCAACGGTTATCTGCTCGAAGGCATGGCCTGTCCCGGCGGCTGCATCGCCGGCGCCGGCACCATCACGCCCGTGAAGAACTCCGTCGCCAATGTGGCCAAGTACAAGGCCGCCGCAAAGAAGAAGTCCGCCGGTGAGAGCGAGCTGGCCGACCGGCTGAAGGAAGCGGAGAAATAATCCCGCGCCGCGACTGTTTCACAGACAGCGCGTGTGCTGCCCAGTGGCAGGGAAGGGCTCTCCGGCAGTCAATAGAAAACCCATCCGGGGAGCGCTGTAAATTTGCAGCACGCCCCGGATGTCTTATTTCTGCTGATAATGACAAAGACAGGAGATGACATGAAAAGATGGATACAAAACTCTTTATGCAGGGGATCGGCAAATTTGTGAGCGGCATTGTCCTGATCGGCCTGCTGCTGTTTCTGCCCGCGGGGACCTTTGCCTACTGGCAGGCCTGGCTGCTGATCGGTATTTTGTTCATACCCATGTTTGTCGCCGGGCTGATCATGATAAAAAAGAGCCCCGAGCTGCTGCAAAAAAGGCTGAATGTCAAAGAGGAGCAGACCGAGCAGAAAACCGTCATTGAGCTGAGCGGGGTGATGTTCCTGGCGGCCTTTGTAACTGCGGGGCTGAATATCCGCTTCGGCTGGCTGATGCTGCCCGCCTGGGTCTCTTATGCGGCGGCCGTGGTTTTCCTGTTGGCCTATGCGCTGTACGCCGAGGTGCTGCGCGAAAACGTCTGGCTCTCCCGGACGGTCGAGGTGCAGGAAAACCAGAAGGTCATTGATACGGGGCTGTACGGCATTGTCCGCCACCCGATGTACACAAGCACGCTGTTCCTGTTCCTGGCTATGCCGCTGGTGCTGGGTTCGCCAATCTCCTTTGTCATCCTGCTGGCCTATATCCCGATCATTGTAAAGCGCATCCGGAACGAAGAGCAGGTGTTGGAGGAAGGGCTGGATGGCTATACCGCGTATAAACAGCGGGTGCGCTATCGGCTGATCCCGTATGTGTGGTGACGGGGGAGAAATCATATGCTGCAGGCACAAAACGGCTGCCTCGACTTGCCGGACGGACGCGTCGACTATATCCGCTTTGGCAGCGGGGCAAAGTCACTTGTTATGCTCCCCGGTGTGGGCGACGGCCTGAAGACCGTCAAGGGCATGGCGCTGCCCTTCGCGCTTCTCTATCGCAGTCTTGCCAAGGACTTTACCGTGTATGTGTTCAGCCGGCGGCGCGAGCTGTCCGCGGGGATGACGACGCGGGATATGGCGGAGGAGCTCAACTGCGCGTTGGAGGCGCTGGGATTGCGCTCAGCCGCCGTGGTCGGCGTCTCGCAGGGCGGCATGATTGCGCAGTGGCTCGCGATCGACCACCCGGACAAGGTGGAGAAGCTGGTGCTCACGGTCACGCTGTGCCGGGCGAACGCGGTCATACGGGATGTGATTGCCCGCTGGATCGCCATGGCCGAGCGGGGCGATTACAAGGGCATCATGCTCGACACCGCGGAGCGCTCGTACTCGGAAAAACGTCTGAAGCAGACAAGGCTGGAATACCGGCTACTCGGCAGCGTCGGCAAACCGAAGTCCTTCGAGCGCTTTCTGATCCAGGCGCGCTCGTGCGTGACCCACGACACCTACGAGCTGCTGCCGCGCATCGGCTGCCCGACGCTGGTGATCGGCGGCAGGGAGGATAAGATCGTCACCGGCGAGGCATCTATGGAGATTGCGGAGAGGATCCCGGGCAGCGAGCTCGTGCTGTATGACGGCCTCGGCCACGGTCTATACGAGGAAGCGCCCGACTTCCTTCAGCGCGTGGCGGAGTTTTGCAGGTGATTGCTGTTTCGAATAAGAATACGGTATCCGTGCAGGGGAGCGGAATAAGGCAAAGCAAATCAGCTCCCCACTTGGAGAGCTGATGGTAGAACGATTATTCTTCTTCGATCTGATCGCCAAACAGCAGCGCCATGTTGTCACGCCGACCGTAGAGCACGCGGTCGATATACACCGCTTCGCTGCCAACGTGGTAAAAGATCAGATAGCTGCCGCAGACAAGACGGCGGTAAGGAATGCTCTGCTTCCCTGCAATCAGCAGCGGTGACCCCATATCCGGAAACTCTCGCAAAGGAGACATCGTATCATGAATGCGCCGGATTATCCGCAGGGCGGCGTCGGGATTTCTGAGCTCGTGGCTGATATAATCTCCAATTTCCCGCATATCCGCTCGTGCGAGCGGGGAGACGATCAGCTTAGCCATGATATCTCGCCTCTAAATCGCGGAACACCTCGTCGGAGTCAAGCCAACCATCCTGTTCGCCGGAAACGCGGCCCTTATCCAGCTCGCCCAGCAGCCAGTGCATGGCCTTCATTTTCTCATATTCGCGGTATTCCTCTATGTCGATAACGGCGTAGCGCCCGTGGCCGTTTTTGGTCAGAAACACCGGCTGCCCGATAGCCACGTCGCGCAGGACTTCCCCATAGTTTCTCAGATCGGATACCGGCTTGATACTCGGCATACAAATCACCAACCTTTCTGTACAAAGTATACGCTAAACATTCGATAAAATCAACGAAGAATATTACGAATATTTGAGTTGCGACTCTCGGAATCAAAGATGGTTATTAATTCATTCATAGAAGTAGGGAGACCAACCATATCTGAAACAGATTTCACTTTACCATAGCATTGGCAAGTATCTTTGCGCTCTTTTTTTTGATCGCTTTCGCTGGGCCCTTTGCGCCAAGGCCTCGACGCTCCTTGCCGACCGCAACCGGATGTGCCGGCTGAATAAATGAGAGTTTTTTGATATTATGCGTTGAATACTCCGATTTAGAAGACAAAAATTGAATTTTTCGATTGAAAAACATACTTTTACACAAAATGAGGAGTTTACAGGAGCTTGTCGGTTATTGTATAATGATTACAGAAGGCATTGCACTGCCACTTGACAACTGCCGCCGAAAAAGGGGAGCTGCCTGTGAATATCAACACATTGAAGAACTTCTTTCTATACTGCACGCTGACAAGAGAGGAATTTGATTCCATCAGGCCGGAGATCTGGGACAGAAACCGGCAGACGCTGCGGATCACCTCCGTGTTTGCAGCCGCCATGGGGCTGCTGTTTTATCTCATCAATAAGCTGTCGCGCTCGGCGGTTATATTTCCGTATCTGTTTCTCCTCTGCGGCAGCCTGCTGATTTCTCTCTCCCTTCAAATTACGAGAAGGATGAAAAACAACACGTGGATCAGCATATCCCTGTGTTACACCGAAATGCTGCTGCTCTGCGTCTATGCCGGCATCCTCAGCACCCAGCAGAGCAATTACGCGATCCCGGCCACGAGTATTATCGTGTTTATCTCGCTGTTGCCTCTCTCGGTCGATGATCGGCCGGTGAGAATGTACGCGGTCATGCTGCTGGAAGCGGCGGGCTATCTGTGGGTCTCGTTCAAGCTGAAATCCGGGAGTGCTTTTTCACTCGATCTCATGAATACGATCACGTTCTGCACGGTAGGCATGGTTCTGTACGGCGTGATCTGTGTACGCAATGTCCGCGAGATCTACCAGAATGCCAGGGTCGAGCGGATCCAGCAGAGCATCATCTCCTCGCTGGCCGCCGTTGTGGAGGAACGCGACGAGAACACAGGGGATCACATCAGCCGCACCTCGGGCTATGTGCAGAAGCTGATCGCTGTTATGAAAAGCCGCGATGCCTATGCCCATCTCTCCGAGGATTACTGCAACAACGTGATTCTCGCCGCGCCGATGCACGATATAGGAAAAATCAAGATCTCCGACGCAATCCTGAACAAGCCCGGACGCCTGACGGACGAGGAATTTTCCCTCATGAAGCAGCACACGACCTACGGGGCGGAGATCATCCAGAAAACCATGAAGGGCGTCGAGGAAGAGGGCTACGTTACTGTGGCCTGCAACATTGCCAGGCATCATCACGAGCGCTTTGACGGGACAGGTTATCCCGATGGACTTAAAGGCGAGGAGATCCCGCTGGAGGCGCGGATCATGGCGCTGGCAGATGTCTATGACGCGCTGATCTCCGAGCGCGTGTACAAAAAGGCCTTTCCCAAAGAGAAGGCGGTGCAGATCATCAAGGAAGGGGCCGGCACACAGTTCGACCCGAATCTGGTGCCGCTGTTTTTGGAGACGGTCGAATAACTGCCGCTTTTGAACTGCTGACAGGTCAGAAAGTGACAGCTGAGAGCACAGGCATATACGGGGGATAGAGACATCGCCCTGCTGACAGGTTCAGCAGGGCGATGTATTTTGCTGTGCAGTAGTTGGACGATTTGCCGCACAGTATTGTTCTCCGCTGCGGCAAGGAGGATCGATCAGTCCTCGGCTGTGGCGGGCTCGTGAAGAGCGGGCGCTCTGGGCAGCTTCTTCTCGTCAAAGAGATCGAGCACCGTCAGCATATCCTCCGGCAGCCGGTCTCGGCACGCGGTGATCAGCTCGTCCGGGACGCTGTAGTAGGCCTCGGCCATGCTGCCGGCGATACAGGTCAGCGTGTCGCAGTCGCCGCCGAGAGAGACGGCCGTCCGGATCACGTCCTCGAAATCCCGGCCCTCCAGGAAGGCAGTGATCGCCTCCGGCACCGTCTGCTGGCAGCTCTCCACATGGCGGTAGGTCGGGCGGATCTCGTCGCAGGTCCGGGACAGGTCATAGTCGAAGTTCCGGATGATGTATGCCTTGATCTCATCCTTGCTGTGGCCGGTGCGTGCCAGGAAGATCGCACTGGCTGTGGCCTCAGCGCCCTTGATGCCCTCCGGGTGGTTGTGGGTGACCTCGGCAGTCAGAGCGGCAACGCGTCTTGTCTCCTCCAGACTGTCATAGAGCCATCCGACGGAAGAGACCCGCATGGCCGAACCGTTTCCGTAGCTGTTGTAAGGCTCGGGCTTCCTGGCTCGCAGCCAGCGGTAGAAGCGAAGACCGTAACCGGCGTTCGGATAGCGATGGCCCCAGGTCTGCATCGAGGACACCAGCGAAGGGTAGAGCGCGGCCTCCGTCGTACCGGTGCTGGTCATCAGCGCGTGTGCCACGGCAATAGTCATGACCGAATCATCGGTGAATTCCGTCCCGCTGCCAAACAGCGGAAAATCCTTTGTCTTCGGGCTCCTGTCAAACTCATAGGGAGCGCCGATCATATTGCCAAGAATGGCTCCGTACATGGGGATTCCTCCTTTTCGTTTTGCTGGCACAAGTATATACGCTAAGAACAGGGAAGCGGTCGCCCGCCGGGCGACAAATTAAAAGAGAATGCTGTTCCTTTTCCTTCAAATATCTGCGCCGTGAAATTCCCGGATCGTTTTGATTCCGCAGCGGAGCATATACAGCGCAACCAGAACCGAGCCGACGCGGTCGAGCCAGAGGGAGACGCCTGTTCCCGGAAACACCAGCACGGCGGCCAGCGCGACTGTCACACAGACATCGACCGCGGACTTGGCGCCGTACAGTCTTGCCTGTACGCCGAGGATCGCGTTGTTCTGCTGGTGATACAAGACGGTATATCGCCGCCAGAAGATCGTATTGGCGATCACGCCGAGGAGGGCGATCACGAGCGCCGGGATCACATTCCCCTTGTCCGTATCCGTTGACAGAAAACTGAGGATCAGCATGCTCAAACCGCTGATGCACATGATCACGCCGGTAAACGTATTGCCCCGTTTCTCCCAGACGCTTTTTTCGGCGGCGTCCATTGCTTTGCGGCCATTTGTTGCCGCAAAAACGATGAGCGCTACGATCAGCGCCAGAAGCTCGGCGGTCCTGCGGGTGAAGTCGGCAATCTGCGTCGTGCTGTGGCCGACTCTCAGCCCGAGTCCCAGGATCACCGGACCGTAGGCGCTCATCAGCACGGAGACCAGCAGCGTCCGAAATCCGCTTTTCTTTTCCCGATCCATAGATCCTCCATTTCTAACCGAGCAGCAACAGCACCGCTGCAATGACAACGGGGACGGTCACAGTATCATATTCGCTGGGGGAGAAGAGCTCCGCCGCGGTGCCGAACAGAGCCCCCATACCGGCGGTCAGCACTGTGCGCGGCATAGCCGCCTGTTGGGTAAGGGACAGAACGATCGCCCCGACAGTAAACGAGACCAGCAGCATCGAAAGGCTGCCCTCCCAGGATTTCTTGCCGTCAGTAAAACGCGAGCGGACCTTATGGCGGCCGTGCGGGATGCCGACCAGGGCGGCGGCCGCGTCGCCGGTGCCCCACATCAAGATCGCCGCGGAGGCCAGCTGCGGCTTGCCGAAGATGCCCCAGGAGACGGAGATCAGCGCGGCAAACATGAAAAACAGCATAAGGAGACTCTTTTTGATCTCCCCGGCCGACTTCTGCACAAAAAGCTTCCCGTACCAAGGCGCCTTCTCAAAGGCGGAGAGGATCGGGTAGATCACAGCGGCGGACAGGACAGAGGTCAGCGCGGCGGCCTGCCAGCTCTCCGCGGAGAGGATCATCAGTGAAACGCAGGTGAAGGCAATACCGTGCAGCAGCTTTCGAAAGACATACGATGGAAGCTTCGTCAGAAACCGGACAGGGATAATGATCAATACGGCCGGGACGATGAACCCGCCAAAGACAGAAAGACAGTGCAGAATCTGGGATAACAGGATGTTTTGTTCGCTTACCATGGGAATACACCGCCTTCCATCGCTTGAATGCTTCCTATATCCGGAGTGTGTCTCAGCTCCGATTGCTGCCTACAGCATAACACAGGTTTTCCGTATAAACAAAGATAATCTTTAAATTTTTCAGCGGATATGGTATCCTTAATTGAAAAGTCTGCACAGGGGGAGAGCGCATTGCCGCAGATCATCATACATGTGGATATGGATGCGTTTTACGCCTCGGTAGAAATGAGAGACGATCCCGCCCTGCGCGGAAAGCCGCTGATCATCGGTTCACTGCCCAGCGAGCGGGGCGTGGTGGCCACCTGCAGCTACGAGGCGCGGACCTTCGGCGTCCACTCCGGCATGAATATCAAGGACGCCTACCGCCTGTGTCCGCAGGGAATCTACCGGCACCCCAATTTCGACAAATACAAAGCGGTCTCTGCTCAGCTCCACGCGATCTGGGACAGCTATGCCACCGCGTCCCAGGCCATCGCGCTCGACGAGGCCTATCTCGATGTGACGGAACAGGCCGGGGACTGGGACGGGGCGCGCCGGATCGCGCAACTGATCAAGCAGCGGACACGGGACGAACTGCAGTTGACCTGCTCGGTGGGTCTGGCCTACTCCAAGACAGCCGCGAAAACCGCGAGCGAGGAGAAAAAGCCGAACGGCTATTTCGAGATTCTCAGCCCCGAGGCCTTCGTCGAACTGGTTTCGGACCGGGATGTAAAGGTCCTCTATACGGTGGGCGGCAGCACCGCCGAGAAGCTCTATAGCATAGGCATCCACACGGTGCGGGATATCCGGCAGCGGCCGGAGGATGTGGTGCGTCTTTTGGGCAAGCAGGGCCGATGGATCACACAGATCGCCTCCGGCATTGACGAGCGCCGGGTGGAGCCCTATCGGCCGGAGGAGGCCAAAACCATCGGCCGCGAGCTGACCTTTCAGAAGGACGTGGACAACTTCGACTTGCTGAGAGACGTGCTGTTCCTGCTGGCACTGAACGTGGAAAACCGCGCGCGGCGCGTCGGTCTGCGCGGCCGGGGCGTCACCTTGAAGCTCACCTATGCGGACATGAAAAGCATCACCCGTTCGTGCAGTCCGGCCGCCTGCGGCTCGGCTGCCGCGATCTGGCGGGAAGCCGTGAAGCTGCTGGACAAGGTGGCCGAGCGCCCGGTCCGGCTGGTCGGCGTCAGTCTCTATCAGCTGACCGATGAAGAGGAACAGCAGCTGCGTCTCGAGGATTTTGACGAGGAAGAGAAGAGAGAACAGGAGGCCGAGCAAAAACGCCTCTTTGCCGCGCTGGAGGAGCGCTATCATCTGGATTTTGAAGGGCATCTGCAGCAGCTCTATCATATGGAAACGCTGCATAAAACCGCGGAATATATGCGCAGACACCATTAAGCAATGACACGGTATCGGAACGGGCTTTTTGTTCCGATACCGTGTCATTGTGCTTTATAAGCTAAACTTATATTCCTTTTCCCATGCGGAAGGCTTGCTCCAGCGCGGGATGCTCGGGCTTTTCGCAGACGGCGGTGACGCCGCCCATAAAGACCGTTCCGGCGAGCTTTGCACGCTCAAAGCATTCCACCCAGCCTTCCACGCCGCTGACCGCGCGCTGAGGCACAGTTTCCTCATCCTCGGCGGCGGAGGAGAGCAGATACACGTCGCGGAAGGCGTAGTCGCTCGGGAAGAGGGGATTGAGCCGGTCCAGCAGCGTCTTGAGCTGGCCGGACATCTCGTAATAATAGATCGGTGTGGCGAAGACCAGCACGTCGGCGCCGAGGGCCTTCTGGCAGATCGCATCCGCATCGTCGCGGATCACACAGCGCTGCTTTTCCTGACAGACGAAGCAGCCGCGGCAGAAGTTCACGGTTTTGCCGCGCAGGGAGATGAGTTCTGTCTCATGCCCGGCCTCCTGCGCGCCGCGGGCAAAGGCCTGTGCCAGGGCTTCGGAATTGCTGTTCAACCGGGGACTTGTCGATACGATCAATACTTTTTTCATGTGTTCCTCCTGTCAGTTCCAGGTCAGCGTGAGCGTCACGTCGCCGTTTCCCAGCAGCTCGCGCAGCTCCGAGGCAGACTTGTCCGCGATCCGTCCGAGCCGTGTATAGGCCCAGGAATTGCTGCCGTAGAATACGACGATCTGATTGCCGGCATAGAGTACGATATCTCCGGCGTCGGTCGTCGTCTGTCGGTCGTCGCGCGGCAGGCTTGTACCCAGAGCGCCGACCTGCTCAAAGCCGCCGTACATCGACATCGCTACGGTAAGCGGCTGGGAGGAAGCAAGCTCGATCAGCGCCTCGACAGAGGCGTTATCCTCCCATTCGACGCAGACAGCCGTGTCGTTGATGCTGAGCTGTAATGCTTTTTCCAAATCTGTCAACTCCGTTTCTATATCCGTCTCCGGCGAAGCTGCCGGGGCTGCTGTGGGAAGCTGCTCTGTCACGGGTGTTTCACCGTTTCGCAAGCCATAGGCGACGCCGAGAGCGGCAATTATGATGGCGAGCAGCAGAGAGAGTATGGTTTTCACGGTTGCTTCCCCTGCGCTTTACTGAAGATTTTCGGCAAAAAACGCCTGCAGCTTATCAAACGGGATAGCGCCCTTGCCGCCGCCGTCATAGAGGTCAGTATGCACCGCGCCGGGGATGATCAGCAGTTCTTTGTTGCCGGCATATTTACTGTCCTTGATCATGTTGGCATAAGCGTCGCGGCTGAAATAGCAGGAGTGCGCCGCGTCACCGTGGATCAGCAGCACGGCCGAGCGGATTTCGTTGGAGTACTGCAGGATCGGCTGATTGATAAAGCTCTCGCAGCCGATGACGTTCCAGCCGCCGTTGGAGTTGAGAGAGCGGGGATGGTAGCCGCGCGGCGTTTTATAGTAATCGTAATAATCTTTGACAAAGAAGGGCGCGTCCTCGGGCAGGGGATCGACCACGCCGCCGCCGAGCTTGTATTCTCCGGCCTGCAGGTCGGCAAGGCGCTGGGCGCACATCGCCGCCCTGGCCTGATAGCGCGCTTCCTCGCTGTCGGCCGCGTCGAAATAGCCCTTGGCGTTGACACGGGTCATGTCGTACATGGTCGCCGCAACCGTGGCCTTGATCCGGGTATCGAGCGCGGCAGCGTTGAGCGCCATACCGCCCAAGCCGCAGATTCCGATAATGCCGATCCGGTCAGCGTCGACCAGCTCGTGCAGCGAGAGGAAATCCACCGCAGCCATGAAATCCTCGGTGTTGATGTCGGGCGAGGCCATATAGCGGACGTTTCCGCCGCTCTCGCCGGTGAAGGACGGGTCAAAGGCCAGCGTGACAAAACCGCGCTCGGCCATCGTCTGGGCGTAGAGACCGGAGCACTGCTCCTTGACCGCGCCGAAAGGCCCGCAGACGGCGATAGCCGGGAGATGCCCCTGAGCCTTTTCTGGAATATACAGATCGCCGGCCAGGGTTATGCCGTAACGGTTGATGAAGGTGACCTTGCTGTGAGCGACGGCGTCGCTCTTGGGGAAGGTCTTGTCCCATTCCTGTGTGAGATTGAGTTCTTCCAGTTTCATCTTGTACTCTCCTTTACCTGTCCTTTGCTTCACGGATCAGCTGATCGAGATGATCCAGCTGCTTCTGCTTGACGTGTATAGCTTCCAGAATGTCACAGCGGCAGGAACGCAGACAGCGGATCAGCTCTTCGGAGCTGCCGCCATGATAGAGCCGCTCGGCACGCTCAATGGCCGCCTCGCTGCAGCGCGCGTCGGTCATGCACGCCTTCATGCTCGCCCAATCGACCATCGCTGTACGCCTCCCGGTTTTTTCTTGCAGCTAAAGAATAGCATATTGCATTTATCTTCGCTAATGGTTATAATGAATATCATGATATTCTTTATCAGCATATCAAGGAGAGCCCTATGGAAATACGGACACTGCGCTATTTTCTATCTGTCGCGCGGGAGGAGAACATGTCCCGCGCCGCCGAGCAGCTGCACGTCACACAGCCGACGCTGTCAAAAGCCTTAAAAGCGCTCGAGGACGAGCTTGGGAAAAAGCTCTTTACCCGCCACAGCTTCAGCATTGCGCTGACGGAGGAGGGCGTGCTGCTTCGAAACCGGGCGGAAGATCTTGTCTCGATGGCGGATAAGATCGAACAGGAGTTTTTATCTCTCGACGATATCACCGGCGGGGATATCTACTTCGGGCTGGCGGAGTCTTTTCAGATCCGCTATCTTGCAAAGGAAATTCATGCGTTTAAAAAAACCTATCCGAATTTGCGCTATCACATCACAAGCGGCGATACCGAGCAGGTCACCGAGAAGCTGGACAAGGGCCTGCTGGATTTCGCAGTGATCTGCGAGAGGCCGGATGAGAAGAAGTATCGGTATCTCACCTTTCCAGAATCCGATTATTTCGGAGCCGTGTTTTCATCTGACTCTGCGCTCGCCGCCAGAGAGCAGATTACAGCGGAGGATCTCGCCGGTCTGCCGCTGTTTACCTCTGAACAGAGCTGGGAAAACGATATCCGCCCCTGGGCAGGGGAGAGCTTTTCAAGGCTTCGTCTGGAGGGCTCCTTCCGGCTGGCCTACAACGGCTCGCTGTTTGCCCGGGAGGGGCTGGGCGTCCTGCTGACGCTCAATAACCTGATCGACACCTCGCCGCAGAGCGGCCTGGTTTTCCGCCCGCTGTCGCCGCACCTTGAAATGAAGATGTATCTGATCTGGAACAAGTATCAGAGCTTCACCCCGATCGCACAGCGCTTCCTGCAGCAGATCCGGTCCTCGTTTTCCGGGCAGACGGATTTGTGCAATACTATATCAATCATATAGAAAAGAGAAGAAAAACCATGGCATACGATTTTTATGTGCGTTCAAAGCAGGATCTGATCGACGCGGTCGGGGAATATGGGATCGTCCCGTATTTTTCCACGTCGATCCCGGGCTTTTCCCTGGAGGAGCACTGCCCGCCGGCGATCCTTTTTAACGACACCGAGGAGAACACCTGGGAATGGAAGGGGCCGGTTATACAGGCCACAGGCTGTGCCTACGGCAAATTCTTTGAGAAGAAAGCCGCCTATGTCCGCAAAGACCTCTTTCTGGATCTGGCCAACTACCGCCGGGACGGCTATGACTTTGACGCAAGATATGACGACGGTCTCGCGCGCTTCCAGGACAAGCAGTTGTTCGACCTGATCAACGCGAGTGCGCCGGTGCTGTCCAGGGTACTGCGGCAGAGCGGCGGCTATGCCTACAGCGGCCGCTGGCAGAAAACCGAGGGCAAAAAAGGCTTTGACGCCTCGATCACGCGGCTTCAGGAGCAATGCTATGTGATCATCAGCAACTTTGTCTATACGCTGGACAAGAACGGCAATCGGCGCGGCTGGGGCGTGGCCGAGTATTCTACGCCGGAGAAGTTTATGGGAACGGACTTTTCGGATCGGGTGTATCAGCGCTCGCCGGAGGAATCCCGCGAGCGGCTGATGGAACACTTGCGCGGCCTGTTCCCTGGGGCATCTGAAAAGGATCTGAAGCGGTTCCTGAAATGAGTGCACAGGCAACAGCCGGAGAACCGAAAAGAAAAAACAGCGAACTTGTTTAGTCCCGTAAGAGACTGAACAGTTGCAAATCAGCATAAAAATGCCCTCCCGGACGTTCATCCGGGAGGGCAAAGTTTAACTCAGTGATGGCCGTGGGTGGGATAATGGATGTGCAGCAGCTCATGGGCGCGGCCCTTGAGCAGATCGTCGTAGATGTAGCCCAGCGCCGGGTTCTGCTGCGGGATCTTGAGCTCGCAGGCGTCGTCGGCTTTGAAGATGGCCTCGAAACGCTCGGCCTTGCGGGCGTTGGAAGCAGGGGGCTGTCCGCCGCCGCCGATGCAGCCGTTGGGGCAGGCCATGACCTCGATGAAGTCAAACTGCTCCTCGCCGCTTTCAACCTTCTCGATCAGCTTGTCCGCGTTGCCGAGGCCGTTGGCTACCGCAATGCGGAGCTTCAGCTCGCCCGCCGTGACGGTGAAGGCCTTGATGCCCTCGAGACCGCGCACGCCGCATTCAGCGATGGTCTTGAGCGTGTCGGGGGAGGCGTCGTCCAGCACACGGCGGATGACGGCTTCGGTCACGCCGCCCGTGACGCCGAAGATGACGCCAGCGCCAGTGTAATCGCCGAGAGGGCTGTCCGGCTCGGAGTCGGGCAGATTCTTGAGGTCGATGCCGGCGGCCTTGATGAGGCGAGCCAGCTCGTCCGTGGTGAGCACGAGGTCGATCAGGCGCTGGCCGTCCTTCTCGAGCTCGGGGCGCTGGGCCTCGAACTTCTTGGCGGTGCAGGGCATGATTGCGACGGAGTACACGTCCTCGTCCTTGAACTGCTTGCGGATCAGGGCGCCCATCATCTCCATGGGGCTGCCGCAGGTGGAGACCTGGGGCATCAGATGCGGGTGGGCCTTTTCCACATGCTGGATCCAGCCGGGGCAGCAGGAGGTGAACATCGGGAGCTTCGCGCCGGATTTGACCTTCTCCAGGAACTCCGCACTCTCTTCCATGATCGTAAGGTCGGCGCTGAGGTTGGTGTCATACACCACGTCCACGCCGAGACGGCGCAGCGCCGTGACCAGCTTGCCGGTGACAGGTACGTTCGCGGGCATGCCGAACTCCTCGGCCAGACCCACGCGCACACTCGGGGCAAACTGCACGACCACGCGCTTGTTGGGGTCGTTCAGCATCCGCCACATCTCGGGGATCTGACGGTTGATCGTCAGAGCGCCGGTGGGGCAGACCGCCGCGCACTGGCCGCAGCCGACGCAGCCGGTCTCGATGAGCATTTTGCCAAAGCCCGGGGCCACGATGGCCTTTTTGCCGCGCTTGGTGAAGTCGATCGCGCCGATGTTCTGAACTTCCGAGCACATGCGCACGCACAGTCCGCAGAGGATGCACTTGGAAGGATCGCGGGTGATGCAGGGGGAGGAGACGTCGAGCCGCTCGTGCGAGAAGGTGTTCTCATGGAAGCGGGGCTCGACCACATTGTAGCGGTGGGCGTACTCCTGCAGCTTGCAGTGGCCGCTCTGCTCGCAGGTCAGGCACTCGGCCCGGTGGCTGCTCATCAGCAGCTGCAGCGTGGTGTGGCGGCTCTTGAGGACCTTTTCGGAGTGCGTGTACACGACAAGGCCGTTTCTCGGCTGCATCGAGCAGGCCGCGTCCAGCACGCCCTTCTCGTTCTCTACCAGGCACAGACGGCAGCCGCCGTAGATCGAAAGGTTTTCGCAATAGCACAGCGAGGGGATGTCGATGCCGTTGTGACGGGCGACCTCAAGCACGTTGCGCTCGTCGGTGAACGGGCATTCGATACCGTCGATGATCATTTTCTTTTCTGTCATGGCTTAACCCTCCCTGATGGCGCCGACCGGGCAGTTTTGCTTGCAGGTGCCGCACTTGATGCACCTGGTGGTGTCGATAACGTGCTTGTGGCGCGGCGTGCCGGTGATGGCATCGACCGGGCAGTTGCGCGCGCAGCGCGTGCAGCCGATGCACTTGTCGGTGATCACATACTGGCTCAGCGCCTTGCAGGTGCCGCAGTGGCAGCGCTTGTCGCGGATATGCTCGATGTATTCATCCTCAAAGTTCTGCAGCGTGGAGAGGACGGGATTCGGGGCCGTCTTGCCCAGACCGCAGAGAGAGGACACCTGGATCATCTCGGCCAGGTCGCGCAGCTCGTCGATATCGCTCATGCGGCCCTTGCCCTGGGTGATGCGGGTGAGGATTTCGTTCATGCGCGTGGTGCCCTCACGGCACGGCGTGCACTTGCCGCAGGATTCCTCGCAGATGAAGTTCATGAAGAACTGGGCGATATTGACCATGCAGCTGTCCTCGTCCATGACGACGAGTCCGCCGGAGCCGATGATCGCACCGACCTTCTTCAGCGAATCGAAGTCCATCGGCAGGTCGAGATGCTCTTCGGTGAGACAGCCGCCCGAGGGGCCGCCGATCTGCACGGCCTTGAACTTCTTGCCGTTCTTGATGCCGCCGCCGATGTCGTAGACGACCTCGCGCAGCGTCGTGCCCATGGGGACCTCGATAAGGCCGGTGTTGACAACGTTGCCGGTCAGTGCAAAGGCCTTGGTGCCGGGGCTCTTCTCGGTGCCGACCGAGCGGAACCAGGCGGCGCCTTTCTTTATGATGTCGGGGACGTTGGCAAAGGTCTCGACGTTGTTGAGGCAGGTGGGCTTGCCGAAGAGGCCCTTGTCCACGCTTCTGGGGGGCTTGGTGCGCGGCATGCCGCGGTTGCCCTCGATCGAGGCGGTCATGGCCGAGCCCTCGCCGCAGACGAAAGCGCCGGCACCCTTGTTGATATGCATGTGGAAGCTCTTGCCGCTGCCGAGAATATCATCGCCGATCAGGCCGTATTCCTCGGCCTGGGAGATCGCAATCGTCAGACGGGAGACCGCAAGCGGATACTCTGCGCGGACATAGATATAGCCCTCGGTCGAGCCGGTGGCCACGCCCGCGATGATCATGCCCTCGAGGATCTTGTGGGGGTCGCCCTCCATGCAGGAGCGGTCCATGAAAGCACCGGGGTCGCCCTCGTCGCCGTTGCAGACGATGTACTTGATCGGTTCTTCGGTGTGAGCGGCGACCTGCGCCCACTTCTTGCCGGTGGGGAAGCCCGCGCCGCCGCGGCCGCGCAGGCCGGAGTCGGTGACCTCCTGAATGACCTCGTCCCCGCTCATCTCAAACAGGGCCTTGGTCAGCGCCGTGTAGCCGCCGATCGAGAAGTATTCTTCGATGCTCTCGGCGTCAATGTGGCCGCAGTGCTCGAGCACGCGGCGGGTCTGCTTTTTGTAGAAGGGGATATCCTCCTGACGCTTGTAGAGCTGGCCGTTCTGCTTATATCCGAGGCGCTCGATGAACTCGCCGCCGAGCAGTGTCTTTTCGACGATCTCGGCCACGTCCGAGGCGTGGACCTTGGTATACAGCCATCCCTCCGGCTCGATGCGCACGAGCGGTCCCATCTCGCAGAAGCCGTGGCAGCCGGACTTCTTGATACCGGTGGCATCCCCGCCGCAGTTGGCGTTGAGACTGAGCTCATACGCTGCGCCGTGCGCTTCCATCTGGGCCTTCAGCTCTTCATAGACTGCAAGGTTGCCGCCGGCCGCGCAGCCGGTGCCGCAGCAGACCAGGACCTTGCGTTTCTCATGGCTGCGCGCCTGAATCAGCTTTTCCTGCAGGGCGCGGAACTCTTCCAGATTCTTGATTTTTTCCCGCATGGTCTCAGGCCTCCTCTCTCAGCTGCTCGACCAGCGCTCTGGCCTTCTCCGGCGTCATGGCGGCATGGACGGTGTCGTTGACCATGACCACGGGGCTCAGGCCGCAGGCACCGAGGCAGGAGACGATCTCCATCGTGAACAGGCCGTCATCCGAGCTGGGCTTGTTTTCGTTTGTGCCGGTCGCGTCATAGAGCGCCTGCAGCACGTTGCTGCTCTTGCGCACATGGCAGGCCGTGCCGCGGCAGACCTTCATGACATATTTGCCCTTGGCGTCCAGGGAGAAGTTGCCGTAGAAGGTCGCCACGCCGTAGACCTTCGATTCACTCATGCCGACTTTCTTGGCGATGTACTCCAGCGCTTCCTGCGGAAGATAGCGGTACTTCTCCTGCACGTCCTGCATGATGGCGATGATCTTTGCCTTGTCGCTGCCGTATTTCTCGAGAATGGAATCGATAAATCCGAGATCAACAGTTTCCAAAGGGAACACATCCTTTCGATGATTGGTTGGTGCTGTTTTGATAGTTTTATGACAAACGCACACACATCTATATTATACTATTGTAGCGGGGATTGCAAGTCATTTTGACAGAAAATGCACCATGTATTTGACAAATTGTTTCCATTTGCTAAGTGCATATGAAAAACACTTGACTTCCATCGCTTTTCTGCTACAATCAAGGCGTCCGATCCGCGAGCTGTGCTTACGGTGAGGTAATGATACCATATCTGACGCCGAAAGAGAGCTTGAGGCGGAAGGCCGTGACCGCGCTTTATCTGCGTGCTTTTGCCATGCCTTCCGGCATGGTTTTTTTCTTGTCAATACCGCACAATACAACTGCGGCGTCTGCCGGAAAAATTGTGCCCTGATTTCGTCACTTTTTCTTGCAATACACAAAGTATTGCTGCGAAACAGTGCCATCATCAGAACTCAATTTTTCTCGCCATTCGCTCTTGTCGCATTATGCGGTATTGCCATCGGCGGAAAGGAGAGGAAGCTGAATTGGAAACCCGTATTGCTGCAGTGTCCATCCTGGTTGAGGGCTCGGAGTCGGTCGAGACGCTCAACGCCGTATTGCACGACTACAGCCCCTATATCCTCGGGCGGCTCGGTATCCCATACCGGGAGAAGGGCGTCAGCGTGATCTGTCTCGTGCTGGATGCGCCGATGGATGTCATCAACGCGCTCAGCGGAAAGCTGGGGCGCCTCCCCGGCGTGAGCGCCAAGGCCGTCACCCCCAAGAGTTCAAAAACGACTGCTTGATAACGAAAGGAAAAGAACATGAAAAAGAAACAACTGATTATAAGCTTTGCCCTGCTGCTCTGCCTCTGCATGAGCATGCTCTCTGCCGCCGCTTTCGCGGATGAGGCCCCTGTGCGCGTCTATACGCTCAACGGCACTACAGGCTTCGGTATGGCCGGAATGATCGGCGAGGGAAAGAGCGACTATGTCTTCACCGTCGAGACCGACCCCTCCGTCGTCACCGCCGCGCTCGTGAGCGGCGAGTGCGATATCGCGGCGCTGCCGACCAACGCGGCCGCCGCGCTCTACAACAAGACCGAGGGCAAGGTGCAGGTGCTTGCGCTCAACACCCGCGGCGTTTTGTATCTCGTATCCGACGGCTCCGAGACGGTCGAGAGTCTGGCGGATCTCGCGGGAAAAACGGTCTACGCCCCTGCGCAGAATCCCAGCTTTATCTTTTCGGCGCTCTGCAAGGCCAATGAGCTGGACGTGACGATCGACAACAGCTACGCCCAGCCCGCCGAGCTCAACGCCGCCGTCGCGGCCGGGAAGGTTGCGCTCGCCGTTCTGCCCGAGCCGATGGTGACCGTGGCCCGAAGCCAGAATCCCGATCTCACCGTGGCGCTGGATCTCACGGCGGAGTGGGACAAGGTCATGGAGCCGGGCAGCCTGGTGCAGGGCTGTGTCGTTGTGCGCCGTGCCTTCGCCGAGGAGCAGCCCGAAGCACTTGCGCAGTTCCTCACAGACTACGAGGCCTCTGTCAATCTGCTGACCGAGGACGTGCAGGCTGCCGCCGAGCAGATCGAGGCCGCCGGCATCTTTGCCAAGGCCGCCGTCGCCGCCAAGGCGATCCCCAACTGCAATGTCTGCTTTGTCACCGGCGAGGACATGCAGCGTGAGCTCGGCGCCTTCCTGGAAATCATGCTGGACACCGCGCCGCAGTCTGTCGGCGGGGCACTCCCCGGTGATGATTTCTACTGCGTGCTGAAATGACACCCGACGTCCGCAAAACACTACGGACAATAGCGGTCCTGCTGTTCTGGCTGCTGGTGTGGGCACTGGCGGCCAGGACCGTGGGGCAGGAGCTGCTGCTGCCGTCGCCGCTGCAGACGGCCCAAAAACTTCTGTCGCTGATGATGGCGGCGGATTTCTGGCTAACGGTCGCGCGTACCATGCTCCGCGTCCTGGCCGGTATTCTCGCCGCTGTGGTGCTGGGTGTCCTGCTTGCGCTGCTGACACATAGGAGCGCGCTTGCCAGAGCCCTGCTCAGTCCGATCATGACGCTGCTGAAGAGTACGCCGGTAGCCTCCTTTATCATTCTGGCGCTCGTATGGCTTGGAAGGAGTGCGGTTCCGGTTTTTATCGCGGGGCTGATGGTTTTGCCTGTCGTCTGGGCCAACGTGTCGACCGGACTTGTGCGCGTCGATCCGCAGCTGATGGAACTGGCAGCGGTATATAAGCTGCCTCGCGCGCGTATCCTCTCGCGGATCATCTGGCCCTCGGTGCTGCCGTATCTGCGCTCGGCGCTGCGTTCGGCCCTGGGGCTTGGCTGGAAGGCCGGGATCGCTGCCGAGGTGCTGACCGTGCCCCCGTATTCCATCGGGAAAAACATCTTTGAGTCCAAGCTGTATCTCGAGACAACGGAGCTCTTTGCCTGGACCGTGGCCGTGGTGCTGCTGAGCTTTCTGATCGAGCGGGTTTTGTTATTGCTTGTGGAAGGAAAGAAGGACAGCCATGCTTGAACTAATTGATATCTCTCTTTCTTTTGGAGAAAAGCAGGTGTTACATCATCTGAACCTTTCGCTGAAAGCCGGTGAGCGTATCGCCATCATGGGCCCGTCCGGCTGCGGCAAAACCAGCCTGCTGCGCGTGGCGCTGTCGCTGCAGCTGCCCGATCGCGGCTCGATACAGTGTGCGGCAGAACGGACAGCCGCTGTCTTTCAGGAGCCGCGGCTGCTGCCGTGGCGCACCGCGTCAGAGAACGTGAATCTGGTGCTCTCGGATCGCGTCGAAACACTGCCGACAGCGCGGAAGTGGCTGGAGAGATTGGAGCTTGGCGATGCGTTCAATCTGTATCCGGCGGAACTTTCCGGCGGCATGCAGCAGCGTGTTTCCCTCGCACGCGCGCTCGCGGCGACTCCGGAGCTGCTTGTGCTGGACGAGCCCTTCAAAGGTCTGGACGAGGCGCTGCGCCGACGTGTGATCCAAGTTGTCGGGGAATCGCTGAACCGTACAGCGCTCCTGCTGGCTACCCACAGCGAAGAAGAAGCGCAGGCTCTCGGCTGCCACATCCTGCGGTATCAGGACGGGCAGTTCTTATAAGTAAATTATAGTTTGCCTCCGGCGGAAGCGTACGATTTGTACGTTCCCGCCGGAGGCGTTTTTCATGTTCAGATGTGCGTGTTGATACGATCCCTGTGCTTACTGCTCGGCCGGGGAGAAGTCGTCCCTGCCGTGCTTGCACAGCGGGCAGACATAATCCGCGGGCAGCTCGCCGTCGCAGGGCTCAAAGTGGCCGCAGATATTGCAGATATAGCCCTTCTGCTTGGGCTTGGCGTTCGGCACGACATGCTCAAAGTCATCCTTGCCGTGCTTGCACAGCGGGCAGACAAAATCGTCGGGCAGGTCCGCACCCTCATAGACATAGCCGCAGACCTTGCAGACCCAGCATTCCTTCTGCTCGGGCGCGGGGTTCTTCTTGGGTTTGATGTGGGCGTGATAGTAGCTGTAGGTGCAGGAGGGAGCGGAGGAGAGAACCTTCGCCTCGACCACATTGGCGATGAAGAGCGTCTGGGTCTCGAGCTCGCGCGTCTCGACAACCTCGCAGGAGAGAAAGGCGTTGGTGTACTCGGGGATGTAGCGGATGCCGTTTGCACTGCGCTCGCTGTAGTTCACATCAGCAAACTTGTCCACATCGCGGCCGCTCTGGAAGCCGAAACGCTGGAAGAGACTGTAGGGGGCGTCCTCAGTGAGAATGGAGACGTTGAAGCGACCGGCCTTCAGGACCATATCGCAGGTGTGGTTTTTCTTGATGACGGAGATCGTGACGACCTTGGGATCGCCCGAGCCGACCTGGCAGGCTGTGTTGATGATGCAGCCATAGTCTTTGCCGTCGACGTTCGTGGTCAGCACTTCGACGCCGTAGCTGAGCTTGTTGAAGGCCTTCTTGTCGACATCCCCGGCCTTGACCGTCTCACCGGCGGGAGCGGCGGCAGGCGCGGTCACGGCGCGCTTCGGGGCAAGCTCGGCTGCCAGCACATCGGCCAGCGCTTCGATCTCGGCCATCTGGCCCTCACGCAGGGAGGACTTGAGCGTGATCTTCTGATCGTAGATTTCAAGGCCTTTGAGACCGGAGAGAATATCGGCCATGACCTTGCCGCTGGTGGGAGCCCAGGAGCCGTTTTCGATCAGAGCGACTTTACGGTTCTGAAGATTGTGGGCGGCGATGTCGTGCAGCAGATTCTCCATCGTCACGAAAACGCCCGCGTTATAGGTGGTGGCGGCGAACACCATGTGACTGCAGCGGAAAGCCTCGGACACGATGTAGCTCGCAGGGGTGACAGAGGTGTCGTACATGCGCACCTTTACACCCTTTTCACACAGGCGGGCGGCCAGAATATTCGCGGTGTTCTCGGTGTGGCCATAGACCGAGGCATAGGCGATCAGGACGCTCTTCTCCTCGGGCGTATAGCTCGACCAGAGCAGATATTTCTCCAGAAAATCACCGAAGTGGCTGCGCCAGACAAAACCATGCAGCGGGCAGACATAATTGAGCTCCAATGTGGCAGCCTTCTTCAGCACAGCCTGGACCTGTGGGCCGTATTTGCCCACGATATTGGTGTAATAGCGGCGGGCTTCGTCGATGCATTCGGAGTAGAAATCCACCTCGTCGGCAAAGAGACGGCCATTGAGCGCGCCGAAGCTGCCGAAGGCGTCGGCCGTGAAGAGCATCTTCTCCGTCGTGTCGTAGGTCATCATGACCTCAGGCCAGTGGACCATCGGCGCCATGACAAAGGTAAAGCTGTGGCGGCCGGAGGAGAAGGTGTCGCCCTCCTTGACAAGCTGGATGCGCTCGGAGAGATCCATCGGGAAGAACTGGGCCAGCATGGTCTTGATCTTCGCGTTGCAGATCACGGTCGCCTCGCTGTAGCGCTGCAGCACGAGCTCGAGCGTCGCGGCGTGGTCGGGCTCCATGTGGTGGACGACCACATAGTCGAGCTTGCGGCCGCCCAGCTCATGGGCCAGATTTTCAAGGAACACACCGTATACGGCCTTGTCTACCGTGTCGAAGAGCACGGTCTTCTCGTCGAGCAGCAGATAGGAGTTATAGGAAACGCCGTCGGGAACGCCATAGACGCCCTCAAAGAACGGGAGCCGCCGGTCGTCAGCACCGACCCAGATCAGGTCGTCCGTAACTTTTCTTGTACAGTACATAAGATGTTCTCCTTATTTCTAATATTCTCAGTTGTATTGCGGATTTAAAATCCTGACTCTATTATACGGGACAAAGTCTCACCCTGCAAGAGGGAAAAACAGATTCTCAGCTTGCCCGTAAAGAGAAAAGCATCGTTATCGCAGCCTGACAGAGGAGATGATTTTTTTCCAGACTAATACGATGTTCGCATAAGATCAATTGCTTTTTCGGAATTTTTACGAAGAATTGTAAAGCTCTAAAAGAATACAAAGAGAAAACGGAGAGCATTTTTACCTTTTTATCTATTGATATTAGTATGTGATTGTGATATATTTAGTTAGAATATGCTGGTCCTTGATAGGTAAATCCTGGCAGCGTACAGAGTAAATGGCAGTCCTCACAAAAGGAGGAAAAGAGGATCGCTATAGCGCCTGGCCCGTGATCGGGTGACGAGGATTGGCAGTTGTCGAAAGACTCGGCGGATGCTGCCACGGCATAAGGTGTGTCGTCAAAGAGAATGCAAAAAGCGGAATCAAAACCGTAACAGAGGTTCTCTTATCACTGAGATAAATCCCGGATCGAACCGGGAAAACAGCCCTTTACTGTCAAATGGCGGCATGCCCTTTGAAAGAGAGGCAAAATAACAGTTGATAAGGAGTATATATATCATGCGTGTAGTTATTCAGGAAAACTATGAGAAGATGTGCAAGTGGGCGGCGGACTATATTGCGTCCAAAATCAAGGCCCACAAGGAAGATCGTCCCTTCGTGCTTGGCCTGCCGACCGGCTCGAGCCCGATCGGCGTCTACAAGGAGCTGGTACGCCAGAACCGCGCCGGCGAGCTGTCCTTTGCCAATGTGGTGACTTTCAACATGGATGAATACCTCGGCCTGCCCCACGAGCACGACCAGAGCTACTGGTACTTCATGCACGACAATTTCTTCGATCATCTGGTCGACATGAAGCCGGAGAACATCAACATCCTCAACGGCATGACCGACGATCCCGAGGGCGAGTGCGCCCGGTACGAGGCGAAGATCGCTTCTTACGGCGGCATCGACCTTTTCATGGGCGGCATCGGCGTGGACGGGCATATCGCTTTTAACGAGCCCTTTACCAGCCTCGCCTCCCGCACCGGCGTCAGGAATCTGACCACAGATACCCGTATCGTCAACAGCCGTTTCTTCGGCAATGACCCCGAGGCGGTTCCCACACAGGCGCTGTCTGTCGGCGTCGGCACTGTGACGGATTCCAAAGAGGTGCTCATCCTCATCAATGGCCACAATAAGGCCCGCGCTCTGGCCGCGACCGTCGAGGGCGGCGTCAGCCAGAAGTGGACCTGCTCGGCTCTGCAGCTGCACAACGGCGCGATCATTGCCTGCGACGAGGCCGCCTGCGGCGAGCTGACCGTGGACACCTACAAGTATTTCCTGGATATTGAGAAGAAGGAGAGACTGTAAGAATGTATACGATTACAGATCTCTACGATCTCGAGCATACCCTGGCAGCTGATTATCTCCGGCAGTTTACCTATCCCTGGGAGGCGCTGAAGGGAATCAAGGAGTTTATTCTTGCACTCGGACCGACGCTCGGTGAGGACTATGAGGAAGTATCCGAGCATGTCTGGGTCCACAAGACCGCCAAAGTATTCCCGTCCGCCTATCTGGGTGCGCCCTGCATCATCGGACCGAACACCGAGGTGCGCCACTGCGCCTTTATCCGCGGTTCTGCGCTGGTGGGCGCGGACTGTGTGGTCGGCAACAGTGTGGAGCTGAAAAATGTGATTCTGTTTGATCACGTCCAGACGCCTCACTATAACTATGTCGGCGACAGTATCCTGGGCTATTACAGCCATATGGGCGCTGGCTCGATCACTTCCAATGTGAAGAGTGATAAGAAGCTGGTGGTCGTCCACAACGGGACAGAGCAGATCGAGACCGGCATGAAGAAATTCGGCGCGATGCTCGGCGACTATGTCGAGGTCGGCTGTAACACAGTCTGCAATCCCGGCACGGTGATCGGGCGGCACAGCAACGTCTATCCGACCTCCTGCGTCAGGGGTGTGATCCCTGAGAACAGCATCTGGAAGGACAGCGGCGTCATCGTTCACAAAGAAGAACGGTAATCAGCAAATCAGCAGCGACTATATAAAGAGGGGCAGGGGATACACTGCCTTGCCCCTCCGTGTGGGTATCGACGATAAGAAAAACTTCCGGGACGATCGGCTTTCGGGAGCATAGATGCCCGAAATCATTCGGGGAGGGTGCCGATTATATGGATCAAAAACACCGACAGAAGATGACAGACCGGAAATGGGAGCACTGGCAGCTCATAGCGCTGTGCCTCATGGTCTGCGATTTTCTCTCCATACATATTTCCTATTTTCTGGCGCTGTGGGTACGGTTTGACTGCGTTTATTCCGCAATTCCTGGCCGATATATGCAGGCGTACCTCCACACGATCACGATCTATGCGGCCGGTGCGATCGTGCTCTTCTGGTTCTTTAAAATGTACCGCAGTATCTGGAGGTACGCGAGTTACAGCGAACTGATCCGGACGTTTCTTGCTTCGGGATGCACGTCTCTTATACATATCATCCTCATCAGTGTGTTATTCGGAAGGATGCCGCTGTCCTACTATCTGTGGGGTTCCTCTCTACAGTTTATTTTCCTGGTCGTTCCGCGCTTTTCCTATCGGCTGCTGCTGTTCATGCGTGCCGGTATGAAGCATACGGATGAAACGGCGGGGCGTGTGATGATCATCGGCGCCGGCCAGGCGGGACAGATGCTGCTTCGCGACCTGAAAACGGCGAAGGAGCTGAATGACAAGGCGGTTTGCTTTATTGACGACAATCCCAATAAATGGGGCAGACTTGTTGAAGGCGTGCCGGTTGTCGGCGGGCGTGAAGAAATCCTTCTGAATGTTGAAAAGTATCACATTACAAAGATTTTCTTCGCGATCCCATCCGCTTCCGCGCATGATAAAAAAGAGATCCTTGGAATCTGCAATGAGACGGGCTGCGAGCTGAAACAGCTGCCCGGCATCTATCAGCTTGTCCTCGGCCAGGTATCCGTCAGCGCCATGAAGGATGTAAAGGTGGAAGACCTTCTGGGCCGCGAGCCGATCAAGGCCGATATGCACGAAGTATTCGACTTCATCAATGGCAAGGTTGTTCTGGTCACAGGCGGCGGCGGCAGCATCGGCTCGGAGCTCTGCCGGCAGGTAGCCGCACACAGACCGAAACAGCTCATCATTTTTGACATATATGAGAACAACGCTTACAGCATCCAGCTGGAGCTGAAGCATAAGTATCCGAAGCTGGATCTGGTCGTGCTGATCGGATCGGTGCGCGACAGCCGGCGGATGTTCCAGGTTTTCGATGAATACCGGCCTCAGATCGTCTATCACGCGGCGGCACACAAGCATGTCCCGCTGATGGAGGACAGCCCCTGCGAGGCCATCAAGAACAACGCCATCGGTACATACAAGACCGCTTATGCCGCGATGGTTCACGGCTGTGAGCGCTTCGTGCTGATCTCCACGGACAAGGCGGTCAACCCGACCAATATCATGGGCGCAAGCAAGCGCCTGTGTGAGATGATCGTGCAGAGCTTCGACGCCAAGATCAAGGCCGGAAAGGCCGACGAAATCCCGCAGCTTTTCACGCATGTCGGTTATGAGAACGCGGATAAGGACGGCTCCGGCCGTATCTTTGAGAATATTAAGACTGAATTTGTCGCGGTGCGCTTCGGCAACGTGTTGGGGAGCAACGGCTCGGTCATTCCGATCTTTAAAAAGCAGATCGAAGAGGGCGGCCCTGTCACGGTGACGCACCCGGATATCATCCGTTACTTTATGACGATCCCCGAGGCGGTTTCGCTGGTCATGCTGGCCGGCACCTATGCCAAGGGCGGCGAGATTTTTGTGCTGGATATGGGCAGCCCGGTCAAAATCGACACACTGGCCAGGAACCTGATCCGTCTGAGCGGCTATAAGCCTGATGTGGATATCAAGATCGTCTACTCCGGCCTGCGCCCCGGCGAGAAGCTGTTTGAAGAAAAGCTGATGGCGGAGGAAGGTCTGAAGAAAACAGATAATGAACTCATCCATATCGGCTGTCCGATCCCGTTCGATACCGACGAGTTTCTGCAGCAGCTGGACAGCCTGATGTCGGCGGCCTACAGCAATAAAAAGGACATCCGGGAACGCGTGGCGTCCATGGTCAGCACCTATCATCCGGCACAGCCGGCGGTGACGATGGTGAAGGATAACAAGTATGTGGCACTGACGGAGGAAGATAGTAAATAAGCTACTCTCGGAAAGCTAATACGAATAAAAAAAGACAGGAGCGATTAACTCCTGTCTTTTTTAATGACGATATGGTTTATGCGGTTTGGGCCTTTCCGCTGCGGCTGCGGATCACGATCAGCGTGACGAACAGCAACACAAGCGCGATCACAAAGGAGATGATCCAGTTCTGCACAAAGCCTGCGACCAGATAACTGACGAAGCAGACGGCGCCGACAGTCAGTGCATAGGGCATCTGCGTGGAGACGTGGGTCACATGGTCGCACATGGCGCCGGCCGAGGCCATGATCGAGGTATCGGAGATCGGCGAGCAGTGGTCGCCGAACACGGCGCCGGCGAGGCAGGCCGAAATACCGATGATGTAGAGAGCGCTGTCAGCGGGGAAGACATAGGTGACGATCGGAACCAGGATGCCGAAGGTGCCCCAGCTGGTGCCGGTGGAGAAGCTCAGCACGCAGGCCACGGCAAAGATGATGGCGGGCAGCAGGTTGAACAGCGCGGCGGCGGCAGAGCCCATCAGCCCGGCCACATAGTACTTGGCGCCCAGCATGACGGTCATATTCTTGAGCGAGCAGGCGAAGGTCAGAATGATCATCGCGGGAACCATGTTGTAGAAGCCGCGGGTCACGCAGTTCATGGCCTCCTTGAAGGAGACAAGGCGGCGGGCGATCGCGTAGATGATCGTGAAGACCAGTGCAATCAGCGCACCCCAGGGCAGCGCGGCGAAGGCGTCGGTGTTGCCGAAGGCTTCGACAAAGTTGCCGGCCACGGCGGGATCATCACTGAAGAAGCCGCCGACATAGGCGAGACCCAGCGTGCAGGAAACGATCAGCACGACGACAGGCAGGATAAGATCAATCACACGGCCGCGGGGATTGGCGTTGGCACTCTCGGCCTGGACGTCGTCAGAGCCGCCGAGATCGCCGTTGTTGACGGCCGCCAGCTCGCGAACCTTCATCGGGCCGTAGTCAAAATGCATCAGCGTGATGGCGACGATGAAAATGATCATCAGTAGGGAATAGAAGTTATAAGGGATGGCGCGGATGAACAGGGCGATACCGCCGTCCTCGACCACGCCGGAGAAGGCGGCAGCCCAGGAGGAGACCGGTGCGATCATGCAGATCGGGGCAGCCGTGGCGTCGATCAGAAAGGCGAGCTTGGCGCGGGAGATGCGGTGCTCGTCACAGATCGGACGCATGACCGAGCCGACGGCCAGGCAGTTGAAATAGTCGTCGACAAAGATCAGAATACCCAGCACAAAGGTGGAGATGGCGGCACCGGCGCGGGTCTTGATGTGGGTGGAGGCCCAGCGGCCGAACGCAGCCGAACCGCCGGAGAGATTGATAAGGCTGACCAGCATGCCGAGCGCAGCCAGGAAAATAAAGATGCCGGCGTTATCACATACGGCGGGGATCAGACCGTCGTTCACGACCGCGTCAAGCGCGCGGACCGGCGCGAAGTTCGTATTGAACAGACCGCCCAGCACGATGCCGATAAACAGCGAGGAATAGACCTCCTTGGTGATCAGCGCCAGTATAATGGCGACGATCGGCGGGACCAGAGCCCAGAAGGAGAAAGCGAGGTTGCTCTCACTGGTCAGGACGCCGCTGCCGCCGCACTCGCCGCACTCATCGCCGGCGTAAATGCCGGTGCCGGCGCAGGTCGTACATACGGTCTCGGTGTCTGCAAAGGCCGGGACAGTGGTCAGGCCGACCAGCAGTACCAGCAGCATGAGGATGCTGAGGATGCGGTTAATTCTTGTTCTTGTCATGGGGATGACCTCCTAAAAAAGAATCGTGAACAGAGCAGATACTGTTCACGATTCCAACCAGGCAGGATCATACCGTGTGACAGCTCTCCGCAATTGCTTGCGACAGTCCATGAGATCTTATCCCATGGCCCAGGTATGACTGCACGGGAACACAGTCATCCTTCGGCGGCAAACCCTTTCGCCCTCTCCGGTTTCCCGCCGGAGGGGATGAGAGCTACTCTTGATTGCCGCGCCTCTATCATACTTTGTTCAGTTGCGCTCATTATAGCGCCGCTTGGAAAAAAGTCAAGCTGTAAATGCTTTAAATGGGAAAAGTTCTCGCTTTTGACGGAAAAACAGGTATAGAATTGGTCAGAATTGATCATTTGTACAAATAATCGACCGCCGCCGAGCGCTCTATACGTCGGAAAACTTCCAGTTTTTCCGTTTTTTCATCAAAAGGTTTGACATGTGCTCCGGGGTCTTTTATACTACTGAAGACTACAATACATACTATTTGTCTGACCGGAAAGGTTGGACAAAGTGCGGAGGATCAGCTATGCCGCTTATATCTATCATTCCCAATTTTCACCCCAAAAACGACGCGCGACTGCTCGAGCGCGCCGAACAGCTGCGCCCGGTGCTCTATCGGCAGATCGTACAGCCCGAGGGCGGTTTCATCCTCAAGGAGCGTTACAGTCCAGACCGGGAGGAGATCCGACTGCAACAGCTGCGGGAGCTGCCCTTTACCAAGGGGCAGAACCTGTGTCTGGACTTTGGCACACATATCGTGGGCCGGGTCAGTCTGGATTTTGCCTTCAAGGGCTCGCACCCGGACGCACCCGCTTTTCTGAAATTCAAATTTGCTGAGACGCTCGATGAGCTCAGCGAGAATTCAGCTGAGTATCACGGCTGGATCTCCTCGGGCTGGATCCAGGAGGAGTATGTTCATCTTGACGAGATCCCGACACACTTGCATCTGGAGCGGCGTTATGCATTCCGGTATCTGAAAATCACCGTGCTGGATACCTCGCCGAAATATCAGCTGCTGGTGCGCCATGCCGAGTGCCGCACCGAGAGCTCAGCCGACTGGCGTCGCCTGGAAAAGCGGTCCTATGGCGATGCTGAACTCGACCGGATCAGCGAAACGGGGCTGCGCACACTCGCCAACTGTATGCAGGAGGTCTATGAGGATGGCCCCAAGCGCGACAGGCGTCTTTGGACGGGAGATATGCGTCTGCAGGCGCTCGTGAATGCGTCAAGCTTTCGGAACATGGATCTGACGAAACGCTGCCTGTATCTGTTCGCAGGTTCCCGTTTTCCTGACGGACGCGTGGCAGCCTGTGTCTTCACCGGCAAGCACACCGAGGCCGACGACACCTGGCTCTTCGATTACGCGCTGTTCTTTGTTGACGCGCTCGAGGAGTATCTGAGCGAAACCGGAGACGATGAGGCGCTGCGTGATCTCTACCCGATCGCCAGAGAGCAGCTGCAGTATTCGCTCTCGCTCTGCGGGGACGATGGCCTTCTGAAGAGCGAGTCGGCGGCAGATGCCTTTATCGACTGGACCGAGGGACTAGACAAGGCAGCGGCGGCCCAGTGCGTGCTGATCGACAGCCTTGGCTACGGGGTGCGTCTGGCCGAGCGCTGCGGGGATTCCGTCAGTGCGGCGCGCTGGCGCAGCGAGCAGGCGCGCCTGCGTAAAGCGGCGGTCAAGTCCTTCTACCGCGCCGAAGAGAACAAGGTGATCTCCAACGGGCAGTTTTCCGTGGCCTCACAGGTCTGGGCGGTGCTCGCAGACCTGGTGGAAGGGGAGCAGGCGGTGGAGCTGATGCGCTCGCTTGCTGATTATGACGGGCCCTATGGCATGATGACGCCCTATGCGCATCATTACTATCTGATGGCCCTTCTGAAATGCGGTCTGAAGGCGGAAGCACTTGACCATATCCGATATTATTGGGGTTCCATGATCCGCGCCGGAGCCGACACCTTCTTTGAGGCCTGGGATCCGAAGGACCCAAAGGCTTCGCCCTACGGCGGCGCAATCGTCAACAGCTGCTGCCATGCCTGGAGCTGCACCCCCGCGTATATCCTGTATAAATACTATTGAACAAAAAAACGCTCTGCGTCCATTGACGCAGGGCGATAATCGTAAGTATAATTTTATAATTTATTCCCCAGGCGGCGAAATGCCGCCACAGAGAAGTTAAAACTTCTCTGTATACACGCCGTAAGGCGTGTATTGGGAATAAATTGCATTGTAGTCTCCGATCCTTTGCATGAAGACATG
>ONNS01000091.1 GCA_900319275.1 uncultured Eubacteriales bacterium | reverse complement strand
GTCGAGCACATCCGCAAGACCTTCCGGGGCGACGAGCGCTTCATGATGCTGCAGACCTACTACCGGCAGAACCACTATAAGCAGACGGACGCGCTGAAAGGCTCGTTCTCGCTGCTGCTGGAGGCTGGGCGGTATGAGCATTAACGTCCTGCCGATCCTGATGACGGTGATCAATCTGCTGTCGGCGGCGATCTACTTAAAGGGCTTTCCGCTGAGAAGCAAGCTGCAGACCGTCGGCATGGCGCTGATCTTTCTGGTGCTGCTGTACGATTCGCCGGCGGGCCTGGTGTTCTACTGGACGCTGAACAATCTGTTCTCCCTGGTCAAGAATATCTTCCATAAGCTGAAAAACCCAAAGCTCGTGCTTGTGATCCTCATTTCGCTCTCCGGTGTGCTGTTTGGCCTGTATATGCCCGACAGGATCGCCGATCTGACGGAGAAGAAGAAGCTGCTGATCATGGCGGGCGCGCTGGTGCTGCAGCTGCCGCTGGTGCTGTATATCCTCCTTCGCTTTTTCGGGAAAAGCAGACCGAAGAGGGAAGCAAAGACCAATGGCCGCCTCTATTTTGCCGCTGTACTGTTTCTGACAGTGCTGACCGGGGCGCTGATCCCCTCGGCCCTGATCCACGATTCCACGGCGGAGTTTGTGGATGTTGCGGATCCCCACTCGCCGCTGCGCTATGTGCTGAGCGCATGCTGCTATGCCGTCGGCACCTTCCTTGTGTGGTTCGGGATCTTCTACCGGCTGTCGGATAAGCCGATGCGCCGTATTTTCACCTATGGCATGGCAGCGCTTGCGGTGATTGCGGCTGCCGATTATCTGTTCTTCGGCACAGGCTATGGCAACATCTCCTCGCTGCTGCAGTTTGATACGCTGCCTGAGGCAGGCCGGAAGGAGATACTGCTCAATCTGCTGGTCATCGCGGCGATCGCGGCGGTGATGCTGCTGCTGTGGCGGAAAAAGGAGCAGCTTGCGCTTGTGCTGGTGACAGCGATGTGTCTCGCGGTGACAGGGATGTCCGTCATCAACTGCGTGGGTATTGCCCGCGACTATACGACGCTCAAAGCCGGTACGAAAACGGCGCAGGAGGATCACGGCGCCCGCATCCCGCTGAGCAAAACCGGGAAAAATGTGATCGTCATGATGATGGACCGCGCTATCGGGGACCTGGTGCCCTATCTTGTCGAGGAAAAACCGGAGCTGCGGGAGCTGCTGGACGGCTTTACCTATTATCCCAACTGCATCTCCTTTGCGCAGGCGACCAACGGCGCCTCACCGGCCCTGTACGGCGGCTATGAATACACCCCCGAGCGCATCAACGCGCGCGCCGAGCTGCCGCTTGTCGCCAAGCAGAACGAGGCGCTGCGGCTGATGCCGGTGCTGTTTGACGAGGCGGGCTATCAGGTGACGGTGTTTGATCCCCCCTATGCCGGTTACAGTGAGATACCGGATCTGAGCATCTATGACGATCACCCGGACATTCGCGCCTGGAATACCATGAACGGCGGTATGCCGGTCACGTTCAACAACGGCGAGAACACGGAAAAGGTCCGCAGCCGCAACTTCTTTGCCTACAGCATCTTCAAAATGGCGCCGTTAGCTGTGCAGCCGGTGCTCTATAACAAAGGCACCTACAACATGCCGGAAACCGAACTCCAGATCATAAGCAGTGCTTCGGAGGCAACGGGCCTGTCACATACTTTTATGCAGAGCTACAATGTCCTTCAGCATCTGGGAGATATCACGGAATTTGACACCGAGGAAGAGAACACCTTCCTGATGATGACCAACAACACGTCCCACGAGCCGACGCTGCTGAGCGAGCCCTCGTACGAGCCGTCAGCCGCGGTGGACAACCGCAGCTATGACGCCGACCACGCGCAGCGCTCTGACGGGAACGGAAACGCGATCGAGCTGTGGGACATCAGCGCCATGACCCATTACCACGCCAATATGGCCGCGCTGCTGGGAATCGGCAGATACTGCGATTTCCTGCGGGAAAACGGCGTCTACGACAACACGCGCATCATTGTGGTCTCGGATCACGGACGTCCGCTTGGCCTGCACCCGGATCGGATTTATACCGGCGAGGTTAACGGCATGAAGACCACGCTTGACACGATGGGCTATGAATGCCTGCTGATGGTAAAGGATTTTGGCAGCACAGGTTTTGGCCCGGACGAGCAGTTTATGACCAATGCCGACACCCCGACCATGGCCATGACCGGCCTGCTGGAAAACCCGGTCAATCCGGCGACCGGCAGCCCGGTATTCGGCGATTACAAGAGCGAGGGCGAGCAGCACGTGGTGGATACCGAGTACAGAATTGTTTTCAACAATGGAAACACATTTACAGCGGGCAACTGGTACGCGGTCCGCAGCGACATCCGGGATGTCGAAAACTGGTCCTTCCTCGGCACATATTGAGTATACCGGGATATTGTCTTCACGCAGATGGCAATACCCGATCAGAAATCAGCAATTTGCAGGAAAAACGACGAAGTGCGGCGTTCATCCGGCCGCGGGGATCGTCTGCTTTCAAGCAGGTGCTTGTCTGAAGAAAACGCAGTCCATATGAGGTGTTGAAATGAAGCTCTACATAGACCCCAGTACCGGCAGTATGATGTTCTCCCTTGCCGTCGGCCTTTTCTCTGTTATCTGGTTTGGCGCGCGCAAGCTGTATATGAAGCTGAAGTATCTGGCGCCGGGGAACACGAAAAAAGATGCAAAAGCGATTCCCTTCGTCATATTCTCTGATAACAAGCGGTACTGGAAGAATTTCGAGCCTGTAGTCCGCGAGCTTGACAAACGTGGAGTCGACATGGTTTACCTGACGGCATCAGAGGATGATCCCGCGCTTTCCGCTCCGTATATGCATCTCCGGGGACAGTTCATCGGCACCGGCAATAAGCCCTTCGCCAAGATGAATCTCCTGAACGCCACCCTTGTTCTGGCAACAACGCCCGGCCTTGACGTATACCAGTGGAAGCGGTCGAAGGATGTAAAATGGTATGTCCATATGCAGCACGGAGCCAACGAGATGACGACCTACCGTATGTTCGGCATGGACTACTATGACGGCCTGCTCGTCTCGGGACAATATCAGATCGATGACACAAGAGCGCTGGAGAAGCTGCGGAATATCGGGCCGAAGGAAATGGTGCTTGTCGGCATTCCGTACATGGATGATATTGTGAACAGACTGAAGAAGAGTCCTGCTCCGGCGCACGAGACGACGGTTCTCGTCGCTCCCTCGTGGGGTGAGAGCACGATCCTCAGAAAATTCGGCGGGCGCATCATCGAGGTGTTGCTCGCTACCGGCTACCATATCATTATCCGGCCTCATCCGCAGTCGTATATCACGGAAATGGATATGCTCGAGCCGATCCTGAAGGCATATCCGGCATCCGATCAGCTGGAGTGGAATACGGATCTGGATAACTTTGACGTGATGAATCGCTCCGATATCCTGATTTCCGATTTTTCCGGCACGATCTATGAATTTGCCCTCGCTTTTGACAAACCGGTCATCTGCATGGATACAAAGTTTGATGATTCGCCGTATGACGCCTGGTGGCTGGATACGCCGCGCTGGTCGACGACAGCCATACCCAGACTGGGACAAATTCTGACTGAGGAGAACATGGAAAATCTGAAAACCATGATCGATGAATGTCTGAACGATGAAAAGTACAGAGAACTGCGGCGTGAAGTCAGCGCTGAAACCTGGGTTTATCCCGGAGAAGGCGCGGTTCGGGTGGCAGACTATCTGGAGGGAAAGTATCATGAACTTACAGGAGAATCGCTCCGGCGAGAGGACAATTGAAGAAACAGCCGTCCGCGTGGCTCACGAGGTGTTTGGGGAAACAGCCGACTGGTGCTCACTGAAAAAGGGAATGACAAACCGTTCCTTCGTGTTTACCGCCGGAGGTGAGCGATATATCATCCGTGTTCCTGGCGAAGGTACGGAATGGCTTATCAACAGGAAACAGGAAGCGGAGGTCTACAAAACCATCTCGGGGCGCGGCTTCTGCGATGATCCCGCCTATCTGAGCCCGGAAACCGGAATCAAGATAACAAAGTTCCTGGAGCATGCGCGTACCTGTGAGGCCGATGATGAGAACGATCTGAGAAGCTGTATGGCGCTGCTGAAAAAGCTCCATACCATGAAGCTCCAGGTCCCCCATACGTTCGATCTGTACAGACAGATTGACTTTTATGAGAGCTTATGGGATGGAAAAGGGAGCATTTACAGCGACTACGCGGAAACCAAGGCGAAGGTGCTCTCGTTGAAGGACTTTATCGAAAAGCAGGTCACGTCGGTCTGCCTGTCGCATATTGACGCGGTGCCGGACAATTTTCTCATCTGCGGAGAGGACATCCAGTTGACCGACTGGGAGTATTCCGGGATGCAGGATCCGCATATTGATATCGCTATGTTTTGCGTTTACAACGATTGGACCAAAAAGGACGTGGACAGGCTGATCGACATCTATTTTGACGGTGAATGCAGCCAGGCGACAAGGGTGAAAATCTACTGCTATATTTCCGCCTGCGGTCTGCTGTGGTCCAACTGGTGTGAATTCAAGCGCCATCTTGAAGTGGAATTCGGTGAGTATGCGCTCCGGCAGTATCAGTATGCCGCAGACTATTACAGGATTGCCGTACAGGAAATGAAAAAACTATGAGAATACAGAGAGCAATTATACTGGCCGCCGGAAAAGGGGAGCGTTTGCGCCCGCTGACACTGGAGACACCGAAACCGCTGATCAAGGTGAACGGCGTGAGAATGATCGAATCCGTTATCACCGCCCTTCGCAGAAACGGTATATCTGAGATTTATGTTGTGGTCGGATATTTAAAAGAGCAGTTTTCCTTTCTTCCCCAGAAGTATCCGGGACTTGAACTGATAGAGAACCCCTGGTATAAAGAAGCAAACAATATCAGCTCGCTCTATGCGGCGAGGGCACATATTGAAGACTGCTTTATCATGGACGGCGATCAGATTATTCATGATCCGGATGTCCTTTGCCCGGAATTCACCCGATCCGGCTATCATGTGACCTGGAGTGAGCAGGAAACGAAGGAATGGCTGCTTGAAGTAGAGGACGGGATCGTCAGCTCCTGCAGCAGAACCGGCGGAGCAAAGGGCTATCAGCTCTATTCGGTCAGCCGATGGTCGGCGGAGGATGGAAAGAAACTGGCCGCTCACGCGGCAGAGGCGTTCGAATCCGGTAACAGGGACATCTATTGGGATGATTTGCCGCTGTTCGTCTACCCGGAGGCCTATCGACTCGGCATTTATCAGATGAATAAAGACGCAGTGCAGGAAATAGATTCTCTTGAGGAACTGATTGCTGCGGACAGCAGCTATGGGGGAGTATTATGAGGCAAGACAGAAGAATAGATTGGCTGCTCACGCTGGTTCCATTTATTCTCATCTCGGGAATAACGGGATTCCTGTTTTTATACCCGGATGCGGCGCATGAGAAAATAGATCAGGTCCGCTTTTTCTTCGGCGATACCATCGGCGTTTTCTATCTTATCCTCGGCGTTGGCGTACTTGCCGTTTCGCTCTTCCTTGCTTTTTCCCGCTACGGCGATATTGTTCTGGGAAATCCGGGCGAGCGGCCGAAGTACAGCTTTTTCACCTGGGGAAGCATGATGTTCACCTGTGGGCTTGCGGCGGATATCCTGTTTTACAGCTTCGCGGAATGGGTGATGTATGCGGATAATCCATACCTGACTGTGCTTGGCGGCACCGAGGAGTGGGTCGGCGTGTTCCCGCTGTTCCACTGGAGCTTCATACCATGGGCCTTTTACCTTGTTTTGGCTGTGGTATTCGGTTTTATGCTCCATGTAAGAAAGGTGAATCGCCAGCGCTACAGCGAAGCCTGCCGTGCGGTGCTCGGCGACCGCGCGGACGGTTTGCTTGGACGAGTGATCGATCTGTTCGCCCTGTTTGCACTGCTCGCCGGCACGGCGACAACGTTTTCCGTGGCCACCCCGCTTATGGCCGAGGTCATCGGAAGCCTGTTTGGGATTGCTGTTTCCCGGAGAATCATCACGATTCTCATTCTGCTGATCACCTGTGCGATCTACACCTATGCGGCGATTCGCGGGTTTAAAGGGATTTCCTATCTGGCAAAGTTCTGCATTTATCTGTTTTTCGCTTTGATTATTCTGGTCCTGCTGATTGGAGGACAGGCCGGGTTCATCATTGAAAACGGGTTTGAGTCATTCGGGAGAATGATACAGAACTTTGTCGGCCTTGCAACGTACACCGACCCGGCCAGGACAAATCACTTCCCGCAGGACTGGACGATCTACTATTGGGCCTACTGGATGGTCTGGTGTATCGCGGCACCGTTCTTCATTGGCAAGATATCGCAGGGCAGAACGATCAGACAGACTGTCCTGGGAGGATATGTCTTTGGCGTAGGCTCGACGATCGTGAGCTTTGTTGTGCTGGGGAATTACGGACTTGGGCTGCAGCAAAGCGGCAAAGCGGACTTCGTTCAGCAATATGCGGCGGATGGAGATGCGTACCGTGTCATTATGAGTGTGATTGACACGCTTCCCGCGTCTGTACTGATTCTGGTAATGCTGCTGGTGTGCATGATGGCATTTTACGCCACCTCGTTCGACTCGATCGCCTATACGGCCGCGTGCTACAGCTACAGACGGCTCGGAGCGGAGGAACGGCCGGGAAATATGATTATCCTGCTGTGGTGCTTACTGCTGATCCTTCTTCCGATTGCGCTGACGTTTTCGGAAAGCTCTATGAGCAATATCCAGAGCATCAGTATCATTTCGGCGTTTCCGATCGGTATCATTATGATTATGATGATAGGGAGCTTTTTCAAGGACGCAAAGAAGTATCTGGAGGATAAATGAGCGGGGAGAACAAACGGTTTCTGTTCTGGCTCCCGGCCGGTCTGCTCCCGATCTGCAATATTGTCTCTGCCACGGTGACCCATGGGGAATTTGAACTGAGTCACAGTCTCCCGTACCTTCTCGGCGCGGTGGCGGAGGAGCTCTTTTACCGGTGGTTCCTGCTGAAAACCGTGCTGCTGCCCTGCGGCAAGCCCCGCCTGGCCATCCTTGCGGTCTCGATCCTCTTCGCCGGCATGCACCTCTTCAATCTGCGCGCCGGCGCCGGCTTGCGTGAGACGCTTGTCCAAATGGTGTTTGCCTTTTGCTTCTCCGTCTGGGCCGGTGCTGTGACATGGAAGAGCACCTGGCTGCTCCCGCTCTCTGCCCATGTACTGCTGAATCTGACGGCGGCCAGCGAGAATGCTGCAGTGAGTCTGATACTGGGGGCCGCTGTATTGGCGGATGGGATCGTGCTGATGCAGGCGGAAAAAACACAGTGAGTACACTGTTCCTGACGCAGCGTGCCTTGGCGGTGCGGTCGTCAGTTGTCTTGACATCGGGCGAAAAGCGTGATACATTGTTACCGTTCCACGCCGGTATGGTGGAATGGTAGACACCAGGGACTTAAAATCCCTTGGGAGCAATCCCGTGTCGGTTCGAGTCCGACTACCGGCACCACGTCAAAACAAGGCCGCAAGGTCATGTGGCGGCACAAGCACCGCCACATCGACCGGCGACCTTGTTTTTCCTTTTCCGTCGCAAACCCACTTCGTTGGGCTTTGCGACGGGATCGGTTCGGATATGGATTGCCCCGGTGCACCACGTCAGAAGAAACTTACTCCATTCCGCTTCCCTGGTTACCGTAAGAGCCAGGAAAGCTGCATATCCGTAAGTTCCTTCTTCCTTTTCCAAATCGAACCCGCTTCGCTGGGCTTCGATTTGGATATCGGTTCGGAGATTTATATATCCATTGTACCAGAAAAGGGGCATCCGAAAGGATGCCCCTTTTCTGGTGCCGCAGGAAGGACGAGAACCGAAGGTTCGATTAAGCGAGGCTCCAAAAACGCAAGCCGAACGGATGGATCGCGAAAGAAAGATTGTGCGGTGCTGTCTCAGGGTTGTTGTAAATTGTCGGCACATGTTGTTAATTGTCGGCGCATGAATGGCTTGCTTTTCCGAATCCGTTGTCATATAATAAACTAAAACTTCCCACATAAAAAGTGGCTGCAAAGCCGCAAGAAATCTGGGAAAGCCGCCTCAAGGTAGTGTCAAGCAGAAACTGAAGGGTGAGGAATTC